>JAOPWA010000455.1 GCA_025965915.1 Dactylosporangium sp.
GATCGGGCCGCCCCATCCGTCTGCCGCGCGCCCCGGCGCGGTGGCGTCGGTACGGACGCCACCGCCGCCGAGGTCGACGTGGACTAGCGCCATGCCGGGCCGTCCGGGAACGCATACTCGCGCAACGACTCCGGCCGCATGGTGGCGGAGTAGCCGGGGGCGTGCGGTACCTGGTAGGCGCCCCGCTCTATCACCACCGGGTCGACGAAGTGCTCGTGCAGGTGGTCGACGTACTCGATGGTCCGGTCGGTGAGCTGACCGGAGACCGCCACGTAGTCGAATATCGACAGGTGCTGCACCAGTTCACACAGGCCGACGCCGCCGGCGTGCGGGCAGACCGGCTTGCCGAACTTCGCGGCCAGCAGCAGGATCGCGAGATTTTCGTTGACCCCGGCCACCCGGCACGCGTCCAGTTGCACCACGTCGACCGCATCGGCCTGCAGCAACTGCTTGAACATGATGCGGTTGGCCACGTGCTCTCCGGTGGCGACCCGGATCGGCCTGCCGTGGGGGGCCGCCGTGGCCAGCGCCGAGCGGATCGCCGCGTGCCCGAGCACGTCATCCGGGCTGGTCGGCTCCTCGATCCACCACGGGTCGTACGGCGCCAGCGCGGTCATCCAGGATACCGCCTCGGCAACGTCCCAGCGCTGGTTGGCGTCGACCGCGATGCGGATGTCCGGCCCGACAACCTCACGCGCCAAGGCGAGCCGGCGCACGTCATCGGCGAGGTTCCCGCCCACCTTGAGCTTGATCAGGCTGTACCCGTCGGCGACCGCCTGTCGGGCGAGCCGGACCAGCTTCTCGTCGGGGTAGCCGAGCCAGCCGGGCGACGTCGTGTACGCCGGATAGCCGACCTGTTCCAGATGCGCGATCCGTTCCGCGCGGCCCGGCCGGGCGCTCGTGAGAATGTCGTACGCCTCGCCGGGGGTGAGCGCGTCGGACAGGTAGCGCCAGTCGATCAGGTCGACGATCTCCTGCGGGCTCATCTCGGCGAGCAGCCGCCACACCGGCTTGCCGGCCGCCTTGGCGCGCAGGTCCCACGCCGCGTTGACGAGTGCCGCCGCGGCCAGTTGCATGACTCCCTTCTCCGGTCCGAGCCACCGGATCTGCGAGTCGTGGGTCAACCGGCGGCCGAACTCGCCGAGGTCGTCGATGGGGTGCCCGATGATGAGCGGGGCCAGCGCCTCCAGCGCGGCCCGGCACACCTCGTTGCCACGCCCGATGGTGAAGGTGAACCCGTGCCCCTCCGCCCCGGTGTCGGTACGCAGCACGACGTACGCGACGGAGTAGTCCGGGTCCGGGTTCATCGCGTCGGATCCGGCGAGTTGGAGCGAGGTGGGGAAGCGGACGTCGTACGAGTCGACCGCGACGACCTTCATGCCGCCTTCCCGACCACACTGCGCTGCCGACCCAGCCCGTCGATCTCCACCTCGACGACGTCGCCGGGCTTGAGGTACGGGAACCGGCCGGAGAGCGCCACACCCTGTGGCGTACCGGTGTTGATCAGGTCGCCCGGCTCCAGCACGGTGAACTGGGACAGGTGCCAGATCAGGTAGTTCACGTCGAAGATCATGTCGGCGGTGCTGGAGTCCTGCCTCGGCTCGCCGTTCACCCAGGACCGCAGCCGCAGCGCGCCCGGGTCGTCGAGTTCGTCCGGCGTGGCCAGCCACGGCCCGAGCGGGTTGAACGTCTCACAGGATTTGCCCTTGGACCACTGTCCACCGGAGACGGCGAGCTGGAAGTCACGCTCCGAGACGTCGTTGGCCAGCACGTAGCCGGCGATGTGGGCCGCCGCCTGGTCGGGCGAGTCGAGATAGCGGGCGGTACGGCCGATGACCACGCCGAGCTCGACCTCCCAGTCGGTCTTCTCCGAGCCACGCGGGATGAGTACCTCGTCGGTCGGACCAACCACCGTGTTCGGCGCCTTGTAGAACACGATGGGTACCTCGGGCGGCTGGGCGCCGGATTCGGCGGCGTGTGCGGCGTAGTTCTGCCCGATGCACAGCACCACGCCGGGACGCGCGATCGGCGCGCCCACGCGCTGCCCGCTGACGTCGACCGGCGGCAATTGGTCGAGGTCGCCGGTGAAGCCGCCGCCGGCCAGGAAGGCGCCGTCGATGTCGGTGGTCACGCCGGACAGGTCGTAGTGGCGTCCGCCGGCACAGACTACCGGCGTCTCCGCGCCGGCCGGCCCGACTCGTAGATATCTCATCAAATCTCCAGTTGGTATACGCGAGTGGCGGTACCCCCGAAAAGGTCCGCCGGATGGCCGCCGAGGATGGTCACCACGGCCTCCATCACCTGTTCGTAGCTGGCGGCCAGCTCGCAGACCGGCCAGTCCGAGCCATACATGAGCCGATCGGTGCCGAAGAGCTCGACCGCCGTCTCGACGAACGGGCGCAGGTCGTCGACGGTCCAGCCGGCCCAGTCAGCCTCGGCGACCAGACCCGACAGCTTCGCCACGACATTGGGGCGGGCGGCCACCGGGGCGATCAGCGACCGCCACTCGGTCAGTCCCTCGGCACCGGCGGCGACGCGCGGCTTGCCGAGGTGGTCGAGGACGAACTGAGGCTCGTCGAGGTCGGCGGCGAGGCGGGCCACCGACGGCAGTTGCCCCGGGCGTACCACGAGTTCGTTGACGAGCCCTGCACCGGCCACGGTGGCCAGCCCGGCCCGGACATCGGCCCGGTCCAACCACTCGTCCGGCTGGGCCTGCGCCTGGTCGCGTACGCCTACCAGGAGGTGACCGCCGGGACCGGCGCGGTGCGCGGCGAGGGTGTCGGCGAGCGCCGGACCGGTCAGCGACGCCCAGCCGACCACCCCGGCGATCTCCGGCGTGGCGGCGGCCAGCGCGAGGAAGGACCGGGTCTCCTCGTCCGCGCAGCGGCCCGCCTCGACCAGGACGGTCCGGTCGACACCGGCGGCCCGCAGGTGTACCCGCAGGTCCTCGACTGTGTAGTCGCGCCGGATCGGGGCCAGCAGGTCGCCGGCCAGCCAGGCGTAGTCGGCGGTCCAGAAGTGGTGGTGCGCGTCGATGATCACGGGATGGGTACCTCCGGGGCGAGCAGTCCGGCGGCGACCAGGTCGCGCCAGAGCTGGCCGGGGATCTCAGTGGTGGCCATGGCGACCGCGTCGGCGACCTCGGCCGGCGAGCGCGCGCCGACGAGTACCGTGCGGACCGCCGGATGCCCCAACGGGAACTGCAGCGCCGCGGCCCGCAGCGGTACCCCGTGCCGATCACAGACCGCCCGGATCGCCTGCGCCCGGGCCAGCATCTGCGCGGACGCCGGTAGGTAGTCGTAGGTGGCGCCAGGCGACGGGTCGGCAAGGATCCCGGAGTTGTAGACCCCGCCCGCGATGATCGAGATGCCTCGGCGCGAGCATTCGGGCAGCAGGTCCGCCAGGCCGGACTGGTCCAGCAGGGTGTACCGGCCGGCGAGCAGGAAGCAGTCGAAGTCGCCGGTGCGCGCGAACTCGGTGAGCATCGCCGACTGGTTCATCCCGGCCGAGACCGCGCTGACCAGACCCTCCTTGCG
>JAOPWA010000459.1 GCA_025965915.1 Dactylosporangium sp.
CGTCCGGCCAGGGGCTGCGCGAACAGTCCCGGGCGCTGGCGAACAGCCTTCGCATGGCAGTGGGCCTCTACCGGCTCACCCGCTCGCCGATCGGGGGTACGGCTCATGTCAGGTGAGGTCAGCGACCAGCTGCGCGGCCTGGTCCGGATGGAGGTTCGGCGACGAAAGGCCCGGACGGTAAGGAAAGCCCGGACGATGCGGAGGGCCCGGACGATCCGGCTCTACCGCAACCTGCTCGGGTTCGCCCGCGACCCGGGCAGCGCCCTCACGGAGCTCGGCCGGCAGGCCGCCGGCGAGGTCGTCCGCCTCGACCTCGGCCTGTCCCGTCCGTACCTGGTCAGCCACCCCGACCACGTCCAGCATGTGCTGCGCGACAACGCCGGCAACTACCCACGCGAAGGCATGCTGTGGAAGCCGGTCCGCCGGCTGGTCGGCAACGGCATCTCCAGCGAGGGACCGACCTGGCGGCGGCGCCGCAAGATGGTGCAGCCGCTGTTCTCGGCCAAGCACATCGCCACCCTGCTCGATCGGATGGCGCATACGGTCACCGAGGCGGTCGGCGAACTCGACCCCCACGCCCACAACGGCCGGCCCATCGACGTCGCCGCCGAGATGACCCGGATCGTGCAACGCGCTCTCGTGCGCGCGTTCTTCGGCGGCCGGATCTCGGCAGCCGACGCCGACCGACTCGGCCCCGCCATCGAGACCGCGTTCACCTCACTGGGCCCGCGGATGCTGCTGCCGTTCGTACCCCACTCGGTGCCCCTTCCCGGAGACCGGGCGTTCCTGCGCTCCGTGCGTACGGTCGACGAGGTCATGTACCCGCTGGTGCGCGAAAGCCGCCGCCTGACCGCCGACGACGCGGCCAGCGACTCCGACGACCTGGTGACGCTGCTGTGCCGGGCCCGCGACGAGCACGGCGACGGCCTGGACGACCAGCAGGTCCGCGACGACGTGGTGGGGATCTTCGTCGCCGGCACCGAGACGTCCGCCATGGCGCTGACCTGGCTGTGGGCGGCGCTCGACGCCCACCCCGAGGTGGCCGCGAGGGTACGCGACGAGGTCGAGCGGGTGGTCGGGGCGCAACCGCTCGCGGCGGCGCACGTGGCGCAGCTGTCCTACACCAGGATGGTGCTGCAGGAGGTGCTGCGACTGCACCCGGTGGCCTGGATCATCCCGCGCACGGCGGAGGAGCCCGACGAGATCGGCGGGGTGGCGGTCGAGGCGGGCGCGACGGTCCTCGTCAGCCCGTACCTCACCCATCGCATGCGGGGGATCTGGCCGCGACCGCACGTCTTCGACCCGCAACGGTTCGCCCCGGACGGCGACGAGGTGCGCCACCGCTACTCGTACGTGCCGTTCGGAGCCGGCGCGCACCACTGCATCGGCAGCCACTTCTTCACCGCCGAGGCGACGCTGATCGTGGCCGCCATGCTCGGCCGCTACCGCACCGTGCTGGACGGACGGCCGCCCACCATCCAGCCGGCCGCGACGTTACGTCCACGCCACCGCGCCGACATGCTCCTGACACCCATCGAAGGTCATTATCCCCCTAGATTTCCCGCCGCCATCACATAGAGAATCGTCTCAATAGCAATCGGTGAATGCCCCGGGCCGTCGGACGGCCCGGGGCATCCGGCTACTACAGGCATGCGGTTACTACAGGCTGGAGCGGCGATGGCGGCGGTAGAAGCTGACGAACGACCGGGTAACGGCACGGTGGCCAATGTGGACGCGTCGGCCCGCGACCTGATCGATGGACTGGTATCCGAGCCGTGGGGGCAGATCTCCCCCTCGGTGTACGAGACGGGCCGGCTGGTGACGCTCGCGCCCTGGCTGACCGGGCACACCGGCCGGGTGGAGTTCCTCCTGTCCGGTCAGCGACCCGACGGCGGCTGGGGCCAGCCCGACGGGTACGAACTGGTGCCGACGCTCAGCGCCACGGAGGCGCTGCTGACCGCCGCCAGACACGGCGACTGCGACCGGGCCCGGCACGTCCGGGTGAGCGCCGCCGCCGATGAGGGTCTGCGCCGGCTGTTCGCCCTGTCGGCGGGCACGCCGACCCCGGACACCCCCGCGATCGAACTGATCGTGCCCGCACTGGTCGAGTCGCTCAACCAGCACCTCGACCAACTCCACGACGCCCCGCTCAGCGGGATGCACCATTGGCCGGCAAACACCCGGCTGCGCCTGCCGGCCGGCATGGACGGGTCACTGCTGGCCGCGGTCCGCTCGGCCGTCGCGCTGGGCAACGGCATACCGCAGAAGCTGCTGCACTCACTGGAGATCACCGGCGCCGGCGGGCAGGCGGCCCGGTTCATCCGGCCGACCCCGCCCGGCGTGGTCGGGGCCTCGCCGGCGGCCACCGCGGCATGGTTGGCGCACGGCCCGCGCGACCCCGACGCCGTCGCATACCTGGAAGCGGTGGTCAACCGGCACGGCGGGGCCGCGCCGAGCGTCACCCCCGTGCCGGCGTTCGAACGGGCCTGGGTACTCGCGACGCTACTCGGCGCCGGCATCGAGGTCAGCGTGCCGGCCCACCTCGTCGCCGAGCTGTCATCGACGCTCGGCGAGACCGGCACACCCGGCGGACCGGGCCTTCCGCCCGACGCCGACACCACCTCGGCCACCCTGTACACGCTGGCGCAACTGGGCGCACCCCGCGGGGTGGACTGCCTGTGGACGTACGAAGTGGACACCCACTTCTGCACCTGGCAGGGCGAGCGCACCCCGTCGACGACCACGAACGCCCACGTCCTGGAGGCGTTCGGCCACCACGCCGCCCACTCAGGCGACGACGCGCCACGCGAGCGCGCCGTGGTGGACAAGCTGTCGATGTGGCTGGTCGGCCAGCAACTGCCCGACGGCAGCTGGCTGGACAAGTGGCACGCCTCCCCGTACTACGCGACCATGTGCGCTTCGCTCGCGCTGCACCGGTTCGCCCGCGACCGGGCTGCCGGAGCGGTGCGTAGGGCGACGGCGTGGGTGCTCGCCAACCAGCGCGAAGACGGCTCCTGGGGACGCTGGCGCGGCACCGTCGAGGAGACCGCCTACGCCGTGCAGATCCTGCTGCTGGCCGGGGCGACGACGGGCCCGCCGGCCGAGTTCGCGGCGGCGCGCGGCTACGCCTACCTGCTGCGCTCCGTCGGCAGCCAGCCCGACGCGCCACTGTGGCACGACAAGGACCTTTACGTACCCGCGGCGGTGGTGCGGTCCGCCGTGGTGGCCGCGCTGCACCTGGCCCGACGCAACCCCACGGTGGTGTCGCTGGCGGCGTGACGACCACTGCACGGGTGTGCAAAATCCATTGTGGACGTCCCTTGAATCGAAGACATCGACGCTTGTTCCGTGCCCGGGTGCTCGAGCCAGCCCGGGCACGGATGGCGGCAGGGAGTTTGCATCCCCGAGTACCGCGACGTGGTGCACGGTCCTGATTCGAGATCACGGACGTCGGGAGACGCGTGTGCTGAAATCCCGTAGCTCGCATGTACGGACCAAGGTTGTCGCGCTGCTCGCATCGCTCGTGGCGCTATGGGGGTTCGCCGCGTTCGTGACCCTGCGGGAAGGGCTCAACCTGCTGACGGTCAACACCCTCGACCAGAACGTCGGGCGACCCTCGGAATCGCTGGTGGACGCCCTGCAGCAGGAGCGGCGGCTGTCGGTGGTCTACCTGGCCAGCCACGGCGGTGACCAGCGCATCGCCCTGCTCTCCCAGCGCACCCGCACCGACGCCGCGAGCAGGAACTTCCGGCGCCTCGCCGGTAGTAGCGATACCCGCGACGAGGCGAGCGCGGCGCTGCGGCAGCGCATCACGGACGTCTTCGGCCGGCTGGACGGCGTCGACCGGGTCCGCTCGGGCGTCGACGCCGCCAACATCGACCGCGCCGCCGCGGCCACGAGCTTCACCGACATGATCACGACTGTGTTCCGCGTCTACGGCGCGATGGCGGGCTTCGACGACCGGCAGATCTCCAAAGAGGCCAACACGCTCGTCGCGCTCAGCCGCGCCCGGGAGGTTCTCGCGCAGGAGGACACGCTGCTCGCCGGCGTGGCCGCGGCGGGCCGGTTCACCGGCAGCGAGTACCAGCACTTCGTCCAGCTCGTCGGCGCCCAGCGCCTCATCCACGACGACACCGCCGCCGAACTGCCCAGCGCCGACCTCGACCATTACCGGCAACTCGTCAACGGCCCCGTCTTCACCCAGTTCCGGATAGCCGAAGACCTCGTCGTCGACAAGGGTCGGGCCGGCGCGCCACCACCGATCGACGCCCAGGCGTGGAACGCCGCCATCGAACCGGTCTTCGGCCAGCTGCGTGACCTGGTCCTCAAGGCCGCCGACGGCACGGTCAAACGTTCGCAGCCGGCTGTCGTCGGCGTCATCGTCCGCCTGGGTCTCGCCGGCGGCCTGGGCCTCATCGCCGTCATCGCCTCGATCATCATCTCCATCGCGACAGCCCGTTCGCTGGTCAGCCAGCTGGAGAAGCTGCGCAACGCGGCTTGGGAGCTGGCAAACGAACGGCTCCCCCGCGTCGTCGACCGGCTCCGCAGCGGCGAAGAGGTCGACATCGCCGCCGAGGCTCCGCCCCTGACCTTCGGCACGGACGAGATCGGGCAGGTGGGTCAGGCGTTCAACGCCGTGCAGGAGACCGCCATCAGGGTCGCCGTGGAGCAGGCGGAGCTACGTCGAGGGGTACGCGACGTCTTCCTCAGCCTGGCCCGCCGCACCCAGGCCCTCGTACACCGGCAGCTCACGATGCTCGACGCGATGGAGCGGCGCGAAAACGACCCGGAGAATCTGGCGAACCTGTTCCGCGTCGACCATCTGGCCACCCGGATGCGGCGCAACGCGGAAAACCTGATTGTCCTGTCCGGAGCCGTCCCGGGTCGTGGCTGGCGCAAGCCGGTGCCGCTGGTCGACGTCGTGCGCGCTGCGGTGGCCGAGATCGAGGACTACGAACGCGTAACGGTGCTGCCGGTCGGGCCCACAGCGCTGCCGGGCCGCGTCGTCGGCGACGTCATCCACCTGCTGGCCGAACTGGTCGAAAACGCAACCTCATTCTCGCCCCCGGACACTCGCGTGCAGGTGGGCGGCCAGCGGGTGGCCAACGGTTTCGCCATCGAGATCGAGGACCGTGGCCTGGGCATGCCCGAAGCGGATCTCGCGCTGGCCAACGAGCAGTTGCGCCACCCGCCGGAGTTCAAGCTCTCCAGTACGGCCAGGCTGGGCCTCTACGTGGTGGGCCGCCTCGCCGAGCGCCACGGCATCCGGGTGCGACTGCGCGAATCGGCGTACGGCGGGATGATGGCCATCGTCCTGATCCCGTCGTCCCTGGTGGTCGACGTCGACGACACCGCACCGTCACCGGCCCGCATCAAGAGCGCCCGGCGGGCCGCGCTGGAAGCCGGACCGAGCACCGGCGACATCGACCCCCGGCCGATCGTGAGCCCGACGGGCAACGGGGCCGGTTCCCGGCGTACGTCCGCCGGCATGCTGGTGCGCCCCCAGTCCCGCTTCGGAACGAGCCTCGACGCCCCTCTCAACACCGAGTCGCCGCAGTTCGACCCGATCGAACCCGCCGAGTCGCCGCAGCCCGACCCGATCGAGCCCGCCGAGTCGCCGCTGGCGGCGCCGATCGAACCCGCCGCCGAAATAGCATCCGAACCGGCCGTGGTCGTCGAGCCCGCCGCGCCCTCCGAGCCGGTGACCGGGGGCGAGACCCCCAACGGGCTGCCCCGCC
>JAOPWA010000460.1 GCA_025965915.1 Dactylosporangium sp.
CCGTTGATGAACGGCAGCTCGTTGGTGTGCAGCGCCTCCATGACCAGCTTCACCCCGATGAAGCCGAGCACGATCGACAGGCCCACCGACAGGTAGACGAGTCGGTTGAGGAGATCGCCAAGCAGGAAGTACAACTGCCGCAGCCCCATCAGCGCGAACACATTCGCGGTGAAGACCAGGTATGGCTCCTGGGTCAGACCGAAGATCGCCGGAATCGAGTCAAGGGCGAAGATCAGGTCGGTCGTACCGATGGCGATCATCACGATCAGAATCGGGGTCAGCATGCGCCGACCGCCCACGACGATCGTCATGCGCGCGTTATTGTACCGGTCGGTCAGCGGGAGCATCCGGCGGGTCCACCGGATGACCACGTTCTCCTTGAATTCGTCGTCGTCGCTTTCGCCACTGGTGGCGAGCTTGACGGCCGTGTACACCAGGAACGCGCCGAACAGGTAGAACACCCAGTCGAAGCGGCTGATCGCGGCGGCACCGACGGCGATGAACGCGCCACGCATCAGCAGCGCCAGCACGATGCCGATGAGCAGCACTTTCTGCTGTGCGCTACGCGGCACGGCGAAGCGGGCCATGATGATCACGAAGACGAAGAGGTTGTCGACCGAGAGGCTGTACTCGGTGACCCAGCCGGCGAAGAACTGTCCGGCGTAGTCGCCACCCCGCAGCAGCCACAGGACCAGGCCGAACAGGGCCGCCAGCCCAACGTAGAAGGTGATCCAGAGCGCGCACTCACGCATGGACGGCTCGTGCGGGCGACGGCCGACAATCACCAGGTCGAACAGCAGTAGGGCGCCGAGACCGACGAGAGTGATAGCCCAGACCGAGCCCGCGACGTTCATAGAAATGCCCTCCGGTAGACACACCACACCGACAACGCCGGGCGGGGCCCGGCGCGTGACGGTGTGCAATTAGTGACTCCGGAGGTCTCTTCCGTCGCCGGGACCGGCGACCGGCGACGCCGGGCGACCGGTGGCCCGAAGGCCGAGGCAGCCGTGCTGACGACGTCGTCGCGGGGGAATACTCCCCTCCTTGTGAATCCATTGTCCCCTACGAACCCCGGCCGCGGCGAGCGGGGCGCGAAGATCAGACGACCGTGTCGGGCGTAGGCCTCGCCCGGAACCTGCGGCGCGGCCACCCGTCCCCCACCGCACGCACGTGCATCCCTACGTGGCAGGCTTGCGGGCATGGTGATCGAGGTGGCGTTGATCGACGTGCAGGAAGGCCGCGAGGACGAGTTCGCCGCGGCGTATGCGAAGGCTAAACCGCTGGTGGCGACCACCCCCGGCTGCCGGTCCGTGCGTATGACCCGTGGCGTGGAGACACCGACGCGGTTCGTGCTCCTCATCGAGTGGGACTCGGTCGAGGCCCACATCGACAACTTCCGCGCCACCGATCGCTTCACGCAGTGGCGCGGTCTGATCGGCCCCTACTTCGACGGCGCACCCCGCGTGGAGCACTTCACCGACCTGTCGGGCTGAGTGTCGCGACTTACTGGACGCCGGCCACGTCCATGCCCCGGAGTTCCTTCTTCAGTTCTCTGATCTCGTCACGGATGCGGGCGGCCAGTTCGAACTGCAACTCGCGAGCGGCGTTCAACATCTGGTCGTTGAGGTCCTGGATCAGCTGAGCCAGGTCGGCGCGGGCCATACCCGCGCGAGACGGTGTCGCGGCCTTACGGCGCGAGCGGGTCTCCGGCACCGGCGCCTTGCCCCGCGACATCTGGCGGCCGGAGCCGCCGACGATGGCGCCGCCCGGGCCATGGCCGGCCAGTGCCCCCTCGGTGTCCTCCGACTCGCGGTAGATGTCATCCAGAATGTCGTGGATCTTCTTGCGCAGCGGCTGCGGGTCGATGCCGTTGGCCTCGTTGTAGGCGACCTGCTTGGCCCGCCGACGGTTGGTTTCGTCGATCGCGTGCGCCATCGACGGCGTCGTCTTGTCCGCGTACATGATCACTTGGCCGGAGACGTTACGCGCGGCGCGGCCGATGGTCTGCACGAGGCTGGTGCCGGAGCGCAGGAAGCCCTCTTTGTCGGCGTCGAGAATCGCGACGAGGCTGACCTCAGGCAAGTCCAGGCCCTCGCGCAGCAGGTTGATGCCGACGAGGACGTCGTAGTCGCCACGCCGTAGCTCCTTGAGCAACTCGACGCGCCGCAGCGTGTCGACCTCGGAGTGCAGGTATCGCACCCGGATGCCGTGCTCGAGCAGGTAGTCGGTGAGATCCTCGGCCATCTTCTTGGTCAGGGTCGTGACCAGGACCCGCTCATTGCGCTCCGTGCGGACGCCGATCTCGTGCATCAGGTCGTCGATCTGACCCTTGGTGGGTTTCACGATCACCTCGGGGTCGACCAGGCCGGTCGGCCGAATCACCTGCTCGACGTACTCTCCCTGCGCCTTCTTCAGCTCGTACGGGCCGGGCGTGGCCGACAGGTAGACCACCTGGCCGACCCGGTCGGTGAACTCGTCGAAGCGCAGCGGCCGGTTGTCCATCGCGCTGGGCAGCCGGAACCCGTGCTCCACGAGGGTTCGCTTGCGGGAGGCGTCGCCCTCGTACATCCCGCCGATCTGCGGCACGGTGTTGTGCGACTCGTCGATGACGGTCAGGAAGTCATCCGGGAAGTAGTCGAGTAGGCAGTGCGGCGCGCTGCCGGGCCCGCGCCCGTCGATGTGCCGCGAATAGTTCTCGATGCCGTTGCAGAACCCGACCTGCCGCATCATCTCGATGTCATAGGTGGTGCGCATCCGCAGCCGCTGCGCCTCCAGCAGGCTGCCCTGTCGCTCCAACTCCTCCAGCCGCTCGGCCAATTCGGCCTCGATGTCGCGGATCGCCCGCTCCATCCGCTCCGGGCCGGCCGCATAGTGGGTGGCCGGGAAGATCAGCAGCTCGTCGGCCTGCCGCAGCTCGTCGCCGGTGAGCGGGTGCAGGTAGGACAGCCGCTCGATCTCGTCACCGAAGAACTCGATGCGGATCGCGAGCTCCTCGTAGGCCGGGATGATCTCGAGAGTGTCGCCGCGGACCCGGAACGTGCCCCGGTTGAAGGCGACGTCGTTGCGCGCGTACTGCACGTCGACGAGGCGTCGCAGCAGCTTGTCGCGTTCGATTTCCTGGCCGACCCGCACCTTCACCGCGCGCTCCAGGTACTCCTGAGGGGTGCCCAGGCCGTAGATCGCCGACACGGTGGCGACCACGACGACGTCGCGGCGGGTCAGCAAGCTCATCGTCGCGGAGTGGCGCAGCCGCTCGACCTCCTCGTTGATCGAGGAGTCCTTCTCGATGTAGGTATCGGTCTGCGGGATGTACGCCTCGGGCTGGTAGTAGTCGTAGTAGCTGACGAAGTACTCCACCGCGTTGTGCGGCATCAGCTCGCGGAACTCCTTGGCCAACTGGGCACAGAGCGTCTTGTTGGGCGCGAGAATGAGCGTCGGCCGTTGCAGCCGCTCAATCAGCCAGGCTGTCGTGGCACTCTTGCCGGTGCCGGTCGCGCCGAGCAGCACCACGTGGCGGTCGCCCCCGCGGACACGCCTGTCCAGCGCGTCGATCGCGGTCGGCTGGTCGCCGGAGGGCTTGTAGTCACTCACGATCTCGAAGCGACGATCCAGGCGTGGAATGGCGAGCGTCATGGCAATACCGTACGTCGCTGGTACGACAAGATCTCCCGGCCAGCTTCCCCGTACGAGTGCCTGGCACGATCCGTTTCGCTATTGCGATTGTGTGCCAGAGATCACGGGGTTACCGTCGATACGTAGGCCGCTCGCGGCGGCCGATCGGGACGCAGACGGATCTCATACCGGTCCGTCCCCCGACGCAGGGTTCGCAGCCCCGGCACAGCCGGTGAGCGCACCGCTGCGGTCGCGCTCGATGCGCTGACCGGCCACCGCGAGCGCCACACCGGCTCTGAGTGACGGAGTGCGCCCAGCCGTCCTGTCAACCAGCCGTTTACAGCGCCGATCGAGAGGCGGCCGCCGTCATGCGGACGCGAGGCGCTCCCGCCACACCTCGTCGACCTTGTTGCGCAGATCGTCCATGGTGCCGTCGTTCACGATCACCACGTCGGCGACCTCTCGACGCTGCTCGTCGCTGGCTTGGGCACGGATGCGGGCCGCTGCCTCGTCAGGTGTCATCCCGCGATCTTCTACGAGCCGGGCGATCCGCGTCTTCTCGTCAGCGAGTACGACGATGACCAGCTCATACGCTCCCGCGAGGCCCGCCTCGACGAGTAGCGGTACGTCGTTGACCACGACCGCGTCCGGGGGCGCGACGGCGATGAGCTCCGCGGTCCGCGCACGTACCCGAGGGTGAATGATCCCCTCCAGCCGGCGGCGCGCGGCGTCGTCGCCGAACACCCGGCTCGCGAGCGCCGCCCGGTCCAGCGCGCCGTCCGCTGCCAGCACCTCCGGCCCGAATGCGGCCACGACCTCGGCGAGCCCCTCAGAGCCTGTGACCACGGCCTCCCGGGCCAGCCGGTCAGCGTCGATCACGATCGCACCGAGCGCCGCGAGTTGGTTGGCGACCGCGCTCTTGCCCGCGCCGATCCCGCCGGTCAGTCCCACCATCAACACCCGACAGAGCGTACGTGACTACCCTGCCCGGCGATCTACGGGCCTGAAACACGAAGCGGCCCCACACCGGCAGAACCGGTGCGGGGCCGCGAACGCGACTAGCTAGCTGCTGACGAAAGTCAGCCCTTGCCGCCGGCGAGCTTCTCGCGTAGGGCCGCGAGCGCCTCGTCGGTGGCGAGGGTGCCACTGGGCTCCTCGGCCGCCCGGGCGGGCGCCGGGGACGACGAGGTGGTGGGGCCAGCGGGAGCCGCTTCGGCAGTAGCTTCGGCCGCACGGGCCGTCTGCACCTGCTTGGTGTGCGCCTCCCAGCGCTGGCGGGCCTCGGCGTACTGCCGCTCCCACTCCTCGCGCTGCTTGTCGAAGCCCTCGAGCCACTCGCCCGTCTCCGGGTCGAAGCCCTCGGGGTAGATGTAGTTACCCTGCGGGTCGTACGTGGCCGCCATGCCGTAGAGGGTCGGGTCGAAGTGTTCCTCGCCCTCGACGAAGCCCTCGTTGGCCTGCTTGAGCGACAGCGAGATCCGCCGGCGCTCCAGGTCGATGTCGATCACCTTGACCATGACCTCGGAGCCGACCTGCACGACCTGCTCCGGGATCTCGACGTGGCGCTCGGCCAGCTCGGAGATGTGCACCAGGCCCTCGATGCCGTCGTCGACACGCACGAACGCGCCGAACGGCACCAGCTTGGTGACCTTACCCGGGACGATCTGCTGGATCGCGTGGGTGCGCGCGAACTGCCGCCACGGGTCCTCCTGCGTCGCCTTCAGCGACAGCGAGACCCGCTCGCGGTCCAGGTCGACGTCGAGCACCTCGACCTCGACCTCCTGACCCACCTCGACAACCTCGGACGGGTGGTCGATGTGCTTCCAGGACAGCTCGGAGACGTGCACCAGGCCGTCGACGCCGCCGAGGTCCACGAACGCACCGAAGTTGACGATCGAGGAGACGACGCCGGTGCGGACCTGGCCCTTGGCCAGCTTGTTGAGGAACTCGCTGCGCACCTCGGACTGGGTCTGCTCGAGCCACGCGCGGCGCGCGAGCACCACGTTGTTGCGGTTCTTGTCCAGCTCGATGATCTTCGCTTCGAGCTCACGCCCCACGTACGGCTGGAGGTCGCGGACCCGGCGCATCTCAACCAGCGAGGCGGGCAGGAAGCCGCGCAGCCCGATGTCGAGGATGAGTCCACCCTTGACCACCTCGATGACGGAGCCGCGGACGACGCCGTCCTCTTCCTTGATCTTCTCGATCGTGCCCCACGCCCGCTCGTACTGCGCACGCTTCTTCGAGAGGATCAGGCGGCCCTCCTTGTCCTCCTTCTGGAGAACCAGGGCCTCGATGTGGTCACCGACCGTCACAACTTCGGCGGGGTCGACGTCGTGCTTGATCGACAACTCGCGCGAGGGGATGACACCCTCGGTCTTGTAGCCGATGTCGAGCAGGACCTCGTCCCGATCGACCTTGACGACGGTGCCTTCGACAATGTCGCCGTCGTTGAAGTACTTGATGGTCTCATCGATCGCGGCGAGGAAGGCCTCCTCCGAGCCGAGGTCGTCGATCGTGATGACCTTGGTGCCGCTGGTGGTGGTAGCGGCGGGTGCGCTCGAGGTGGCCTCGATGCTGCTCGTCATGTGGGTTGTTGCTCCGGTCGGATGGGTGTCAGGCGGTGACCTGTGGTGCTCTCGGGGACCCGTCGCCAGGCGCACCCCGTCACCCAAGGGAGGTGTCGGGTTGTTTAGGCGACTAGCGGGTCTGCTCCCTGCCGAGACGCGCGGCCCGCGAGTGCATCGAACAGCCTACCGTGCGCAATACCACATGGTCCAACCATCCCCGCACCCATTGCCATTATGTGCCTGATCCTGTTGCTCAAAGTGCCGACACGTACCCTGGTGGCTCGTGGGAGACGCGGGTGTGACGCGGCGGTCGGTGACCTCCGGAGAAAATCGTAGGGCCAGTCGTGGCTGGTGGGACGCTGACGCGGACACGTACCAGGCCGAGCATGGTCACTTTCTGGGCGACGTCGACTTCGTCTGGTGCCCCGAGGGGCTGCGCGAGGCCGACGCCCGCCTGCTGGGTGACGTCGCCGGCCGACGGATACTCGAGATCGGATGCGGCGCGGCGGCGTCCGCCCGTTGGCTGGCCACCCAGGGCGCGCAGGTCGTGGCCGCGGACCTGTCCGCGGGAATGCTGAGGCACGCGCACCAGGCCGCCCAGAGATCAGGAGTACGGGTACCGCTCGTGCAGTGCGATGCGCTGGCTCTCCCGCTGGCGCCGGAGTCCTTTGACACGGTATGTACGGCTTTCGGAGCGGTACCGTTCGTGGAGGACTCGGCGCGGTTGATGCGCGAGGTGTACCGCGTGCTGCGCCCCGGCGGGCGCTGGGTCTTCTCGGTCACCCATCCCATGCGCTGGATCTTTCTCGACGATCCCGGTGAGGGCGGCCTGGTCGCGGTCCACTCCTACTTCGACCGCACCCCCTACGTCGAGTACGACGAGTCCGGTGCCGCGACCTACGTCGAGCACCATCGCACCCTCGGTGACCGGATCCGCGAACTGGTCGCCGCCGGGTTCGTCCTCTCCGACCTGATCGAGCCGGAGTGGCCCGAGGGGCACGAGCAGATCTGGGGCCAGTGGAGCCCGCTGCGGGGCCACATCTTCCCCGGCACCGCGATCTTCGTCGCCGAGAAGCCGGCCCGTCAGTGGTCGGCGGCGTCCCAGTCGCGGCCCACTCCGACCGAGACCTCGAGCGGCACGTCCAGCGGGTAGGCCGCGCCCATCTCGGTGCGAACCAGCTCCTCCAGCGCCTCCCGCTCCCCTGCCGCGACCTCGAAGACCAACTCGTCATGCACCTGTAGCAGCATCCGCGAACGCAGGCCCGACTTGCGCAGCGCGGCGTCGACGTGCAGCATCGCGACCTTGATGATGTCGGCGGCCGAGCCCTGGATCGGCGCATTGAGGGCCATCCGCTCGGACATCTCCCGCCGTTGGCGGTTGTCGCTGTTGAGGTCGGGCAGGTAACGCCGCCGGCCGAGCACGGTCTCGGTGTAACCGTCGCGGCGGGCCTGGTCGACCAGGCTGTGCAGGTAGTCGCGCACTCCGCCGAAACGGCCGAAGTACTCCTCCATCAGGACGCTCGCCTCTGCCGGCGTGATGTTGAGCTGTTGGGCGAGGCCGAAGGGCGACAGCCCGTACGCCAGGCCGTAGTTCATCGCCTTGATCTTGCGACGCTGGTCGGGGGCCACCTGGTCGATCGGCACGCCGAACACCGATGAGGCGGTCGCGGCATGGAAGTCGAACCCGGAGTTGAACGCGTCGATGAGCGCCTGATCCTTGGACAGGTGCGCCATGATCCGCATCTCGATCTGGCTGTAGTCGGCGGACAGCAGGGACTCGAATTCCGGGCCCACGACGAAGGCCCGGCGAATGCGCCGCCCCTCCTGTGTGCGGATGGGGATGTTCTGGAGGTTGGGGTCGGTGCTCGACAGCCGGCCGGTCGCCGCCACCGTCTGGTTGAACGTCGTGTGGATGCGCCCATCGTCGCTGACCGACTTGAGCAGACCATCGACCGTGGACTTCAGCTTGGCCACGTCCCGGTGACGCAGCAGGTGCTCGAGCAACGGGTGCTGCGTCTGCGTGAAGAGCCACTGCAGCGAGTCGGCGTCCGTCGTGTACCCGGTCTTGATCTTCTTGGTCTTGGGCAGTCCAAGCTCGTTGAACAGGATCTCCTGCAACTGCTTGGGTGAGCCCAGGTTGAACTCCCGGCCGACCACCTCGTACGCCGCGTGTGCGGCCGCCTTGACCTCGGCGGCGAAGTGCGATTCCAGCTCCGACAGGTAGTGCGTGTCAGCCGCGATGCCGGCCTGTTCCATCCGGGCCAGGATCTCCGACAGCGGCAGCTCGACCTCGGTGAGGAGGCGCTGGTTGTGCTCGCCGCCACGGACCGGGTCGGCGGCGATCGCGTCAGCCAGGTCGAGCGTGGCGCGAGCGCGCAGCATCAGGCTGCGCTCGGCCTCGCCGTCGTCACCGAGGCCGTCGAGGGTGAGTTGACCGTCGTCGGCCTGCTCGACTCGCAGCTCGCGCTGGAGGTAGCGCAGCGCCAGATCGGTCAGGTCGTAGGAGCGCTGGTCCGGCTTGGCGAGATAGGCCGCCAGTGCCGTGTCGGTGGCCACCCCTCTCAGCTCCCAGCCGCGCGCCGCACACGCTAGCAGCGCCGGCTTCACGTCATGCAGTACCTTCGGCCGCTCCGGGTCGGCGAGCCACGACGCCACCGCCGGCTCGTCGGTGGCGTCGAGTCGGGTCGGGTCGAACCAGGCGGCCGGACCATCGGCGGTCGCGAGGGCCACGCCGGTGAGCTCACCGGTGCCGCGGCCGAACGTGCCCGACACGGCCACGCCGATCGGGGTGCCGACACCCGCGTGCTCGTCCAGCCACGCCTTCACCGAGCCGGGTGCCAGCACCGCGCCGGCCAGGTCGAAGCCCGCCTCCGCCTCGGGCTCGACGGCCTCCAGGTACTGGTAGAGCCGGTCACGCAGGATCCGGAACTCCAGCGTGTCGAACAGCCGGTGCACAGCTTCGCGGTCCCACCCTCGCCAGTGCAGATCGTCCGGCGCGAGCGGCAGCTCCAGGTCGTCGACGAGCCTGTTGAGCTCGTAGTTACGCATCACGTCGGCCAGGTTGGCGCGCAGGCTCTCGCCGGCCTTGCCCTTGATCTGGTCGACGTTCTCGATGAGGCCCTCAAGGCCGCCGTACTGCCCGATCCACTTCGCGGCGGTCTTCGGGCCGACCCCCGGAACGCCGATGAGGTTGTCGCTGGCCTCGCCGACGAGGGCGGCGAGGTCGCGGTAGCACTCGGGGCCGACGCTGTACCGCTCGGTCACCTTGTCGGCGGTCATCCGGTCCATCTCGGAGACGCCCCGTTTGAGGTAGAGCACGGTGATGGCGTCGTCGACGAGCTGGAACGCGTCCCGGTCACCGGTGACCACTCCGACCTGCATGCCGGCGTCGCGGCCCTGACGGGCGAGGGTGGCGATCACGTCGTCGGCTTCGTAGCCGGCCTTGTCCACATAACGGATGCCCAGCACGTCGAGGACCTCGCGGATCAGGCTCACCTGCGCGGTGAAGATGTCCGGGGTCTTGGCCCGCCCGGCCTTGTAGTCGGCGTACTGCTCGGTGCGGAACGACTGCCGTGAGACGTCGAAGGCGACCCCGATGTGGGTGGGCTTCTCGTCGCGCAGCATGTTGATCAGCATGGAGGTGAACCCGAACACCGCGTTGGTCGTCTGGCCGCTCTTGGTCACGAAGTTTTCCGCGGGCAACGCGTAGAACGCCCGGTATGCCAGCGAGTGGCCATCGAGCAGAAGGAGCCGCGGCGTGGGGTCAGACGACGAAGGTGTCACGCCTGGCGACTCTAGTCCGCACCCCCGACAGGGGTTGAGAACGGCACGGCTTTACGGGCTCCGTCATTGGCGCGAACCGCCCGAAACGTCATTGGCGCGAACCGCCTGCAATCCGGCTGACCGTTGCTTCCGGGAGGGACCGTCGCTGCATCAGCGGCTGCACGTACCAGATGAGAATCAGCCACAGTCCGATCGCTCCAGCGAACACTCCGGCCATCCCTGTCCCCACGACCACATCGAAGATCAGGTACACCGATCCGACCACCGAGATCAGCAGGAATGCCAATCCGGCGAGGGCCAGCCGGCTCGCCTCATCGACGAGTTCGGGCTTGCGCCGGCGCCGGAACAGGATGCGGTGGTGACTGACCGGCGCGATGAGGCACGAGGTGGCCAGGGCGGTGGCGATCAGCGTGCACAGGTACACCCCCCGCTCCTGTGCGTTGATCTTGGCGAAGCCCTGCGTGAACGGCAGTGTGAGCAGGAAGGCGAACAGGATCTGTACGCCGGTCTGCGCAACCCGCAGTTCCTGGAGCAGCTCGTTGAAGTTGCGGTCGGCGCGCTCGGCGGACGTTTCGTTTCGGCCATCGGCGGCCGCGTCGCCGCCGACCTCGTCACGACCCACGATCGCCACCTCCCCGCCGACCCGAACAATGCCGGTCGTCATTGAGTGCCCAGCGTGGATTGGATCAAAACCCGGACGGCCGGCGTACGCGGAGGCCGTGGGCTAATAACCGCGGCACCGTCGGCGAGACCTCCCCTACCTTGGTCCCGCCGACGGTGGGCTCCGGTGGCCGTCCACTCGCCGCGATCGGTCACAGCAACGGCCGGCGAGCGCTTCCGCGCGCCGCCTGGGTCGAGAATACGGCCGTGCCCCCGGGGCAGCGATACCACCGCAGGTACCGCCGTTGCGGACGTTAGGCCCCCTCGATGCGATCTTCGGCGCCGAGGCCCCCTCACACGGGTGGTGCGAGGCCGATCCGCCGCCCGAGGTGCGGGCCGTCGTCGGGCGCGGCCGCGCCCCGGTGGGTCAGAGGACCTTGGCCAGAAATGCCTGGGTACGTTCGTGGCGCGGGCTGGCGATGACGTCGCGCGGCGCTCCCGCCTCGACGACAACTCCCCCGTCCATGAACACCAACGAGTCGCCGACCTCCCGGGCGAACCCGATCTCATGGGTTACGACGATCATGGTCATGCCCTCGCGGGCCAGGTCCTTCATGACGTCGAGCACCTCGCCCACGAGCTCGGGGTCGAGCGCGCTGGTCGGCTCGTCGAACAGCATCAGCTTGGGCCGCATGGCCAGGGCCCGGGCGATCGCCACGCGCTGCTGCTGGCCTCCTGAGCACCGACCCGGGTACGTGTCGATCTTGTCGCCGAGGCCGACCCGGTCCAGCAGGTCGAGCGCGCGCTGGCGAAGCTGCGCCTTCGGCTCGCGGCGGACCCGCAGCGGCGCCTCCATCACGTTCTCCAGCACGGTCATGTGCGGGACCAGGTTGAACCGCTGGAACACCATGCCGATACCGCGGCGCTGCTCGGCGACCTCCTTCTCCCGCATCTCGTGCAGCTTGCCGCCACGCTCGCGGTACCCGATCAGGTCGCCGTCGACCCAGATCCGGCCGGCGCTCACCTTCTCCAGGTGGTTGATACAGCGCAGGAAGGTCGACTTGCCCGACCCGGAAGGCCCGATCACGCAGCACACCTCGCCCTGGCGTACCTCCAGGTCGATCCCCTTGAGCACCTCGAGGCTACCGAACGATTTATGCACATTGTCGGCCTTGACCATGGGCCGGTGGTCGATGTCAGTGTCCATGGGTACCTCCCGAGCCGATCAGCCGGCCGCGAATTCGAAGAGACCGCGACGCCCGAACGCCATAGCCACGCGAGAAGTGCCGCTCGACGAAGTACTGCACGACCATCAGGACGCTACTCAGCGCGAGGTACCACAGGCAGGCCGCGACCAGCATCGGGAAGACCTGGAAGGTGCGGTGCCCGACGGCCTGGAGTTGAAAGAACAGTTCGGTGGTGACAGGGGTGTACGCCACGAGCGAGGTGTCCTTGAGCATCGCGATGGTCTCGTTACCGGTCGGCGGCACGATGACCCGCATCGCCTGCGGCAACACCACGCGACGCAGCGCCTGTCCCCTGGTCAACCCCAACGCCTCGGCCGCCTCACCCTGGCCGGCGTCGACCGACTGGATGCCGGCGCGCACGATCTCGGCCATGTACGCCGCCTCGGACAGCGCCAGCGCCAGCATGCCGGCGACGAAGCCGGACAGTAGGTTGATCGCGCTGACATCGAAGATCCGGGCGTGCAGGTCATGGATGCCGAAGAGCTTGCCGATGTACGTGTCGAACGGCACGCCGAGGCCGATGCGCGGCCAGAGCGTGCCCAACCCGCCGAAGAGCACGGCGAGCACCAACCGGGGCACCGCGCGGAAGAACCACGTGTAAACAAACGCGATACCGGACAGTATCGGGTTGGCCGACAATCGCATGATCGCGATAATGATGCCCAGCACCACGCCGATCAGCATGGAGAACACGGTCAGGAGGATCGTGCCGCGCACGCCTTCGATGACCGGCGGCCGGAACATGTTGTCGACCATGAACCGCCACTGGAAGCTCTTGTTCGTGACCAGGAAGTGCACGAACATCGCGGCCAGGATCGTGATGACCGCGACGGCCACCCAGCGCCAGGGGTGCCGCACGGGCACGGCCTGAATCGGTTCAGGCCGTGCCCGCTCGGTCACGCTAGTTTGCTGTGTCATGCCAGATCAGGGGTTGACTGCCGACGTGGTGATCGCGCCAGCGTCCACGCCCCACTTCGTGAGGATGCTCTTGTACGTACCATCAGTGATCAACGACTGCACCGCGCCCTGCAGCGCCTGAGCGAACTCGGTCTGGTCCTTGCCGACCGCGTACCCGTACGGCGCCGACTCGTAGATCGACCCCAGCAGGGCCATCTGTCCACTCGTCTGCTTCACCGCGTAGGCCGACACCGGGGAGTCGGCGAGCATCGCCTCGTCCTTGCCGCTCACCACGGCCGCGGTAGCGTCACTCTGGGCCTGGTACTGGTCGATGGTGATCGCCGGCTTGCCCCCGTCGGTGCACTTCTTGCCTCGGGCCGTGATGTCGTCGACCTGCACCGTGCCGGTCTGCACAGCAATCCTCTTACCGCAGGCGTTCGCCGGGTCGATCGTGGCCCCCTTCTTGGCCGCCCACTGGGTGCCGGCCGAGAAGTAGCTCACCATGTTGACCTGCTTCTTGCGGTCATCGTTGATGGTGAACGAGGAGACACCGATCTGGTACTTGCCCGACCCGACTCCGGGGATGATGTCGTCGAACTTGGCCGTCTGCCATTCGGTCTTCAGACCGAGCTTCCCGGCTACCGCCTTGAACAGGTCGACGTCGAATCCGATCACGGTCTTGCCGTCGGCGTCCAGAAACTCGCTCGGTGCGTACGTCGAGTCGGTGCCGATGACAATCTTGCCGCTCGACTTGATGGCAGCCGGCACCTTCGCGGCCAACGCCGCGTCGACGGCGGTGGACGGGGCCGCAGAACCCCCGCCGCTGGTCTTCGCGTTGCCACATGCCGCCATCGACAGCGCGAGCGCAACCATCGCGGTCACGCCGACCACCGCGCGTTTTCCCGGGGTAATGGGGAACATCTTCGCTTAATCCTCCTGTGCTGTGGTAACTCGCACGGTAGTGCGCCCATCCGAGCAGAGCTGAGCCGGGCGCCTACGCGACGCCGAGGTACGCCTCCTTGACCGCTGGGTCATGGAGGAGTTCCGCACCGGTGCCGGAACGCACGATGTTCCCGGTTTCCAACACGTACCCCCGGTGTGCGCGTGATAGCGCCTGTTGGGCGTTCTGTTCGACCAGGAGGATGGTGGTGCCCTGCTGGTTGATCTCGGTGATGATCTCGAAGATCTGCTGGATCAGCTTCGGCGCCAGGCCCATCGACGGCTCGTCGAGTAGCAGCAGCTTAGGGCGGCTCATCAGGGCACGGCCCACAGCCAGCATCTGCTGCTCGCCCCCGGACAGGGTGCCGCCCGGTTGCTTGGCCCGCTCGGCCAGGCGCGGGAAGAGGGTTAGCACCCGTTCAAGGTCGGCGGCGATTCCGACCCGGTCCTTACGGGTGTAGGCACCCATGCCGAGGTTTTCCAGCACCGTCATGCCAGGGAAGATCCCCCGCCCCTCGGGCGCCTGGCACAGCCCCCGCAACACCCGCAGGTCCGCACGCAGCCGCGTGATGTCCTCGCCCTTGAATCGGATCGAGCCGGACGCGATGGGTCGCAGGCCGGAAACGGCGCGCATGGTGGTGGACTTGCCGGCGCCGTTGGCTCCGATGAGTGCGACGATCTCGCCCTCTTCGACCTGCAGGCTGATGCCGTGCAGGGCCTCGATCCGCCCGTACAGCAGCGAGACGTTCTCCAGCTCAAGCAGCATCTGCCGGCACCCCCAGGTAAGCCGCGATCACCTTGGGGTCATCACGGACCTCCGCCGGCGAGCCTTCGGCGATCTTCTTGCCGAACTCCAGCACCACGATACGGTCGGTGACCCCCATGACCAACCGCATGTCGTGCTCGATGAGTAGCACCGTCACACCGGTGTCCCGAATCTTGCGGATGAGCTGGAGCAGCTTCTCCTTCTCGGCCGGGTTGAAGCCGGCGGCCGGCTCGTCCAGGCACAGCAGCTTCGGATCGGTGGCCAGCGCTCGGGCGATCTCCAGGCGGCGCTGCTCACCGTACGAAAGGTTGCGAGCGACGTCGCCGGCACGGTGCCGGATGCCGACGAACTCGAGCAGCCCCAAGGACTTCTCCCGACCGTCGGCCTCTTCCCGGCGATGGCGCGGCAGGCGGAACAGGGCACTCAGCACGCTGGCCTTGTGATGGGCGTCGGCGCCGACCATGACGTTCTCCAGCGCGGTCATCTCGGGGAAGAGCCGGATGTTCTGGAAGGTACGGGCGATGCCCATGCAGGTGATCTCGTGCTTGCGCAGGCCGGTCACCCGCTTCCCGGCGAACCGGATCTCGCCGGCAGTGGGCCGGTAGATCCCGGTCATCGCATTGAAGCAGGTGGTCTTGCCCGCGCCGTTGGGGCCGATCAAACCGAAGATCTCGCCTTCCCGGATGGCGAAGCTCACCTGGTCCAGGGCGAGGACGCCGCCGAATCGCAGCGTGACGTTGTCGACCTCCAGCAGCGGCCCGTGGGCGACGGA
>JAOPWA010000478.1 GCA_025965915.1 Dactylosporangium sp.
GCCCGCGCCGGCCCGTGGTGACTGTGGTCCATGTCGGCCTCCGTTGTAGAGAACCGTCACACTATACCCCCATGGGGTATTTGCCGAGGGGCTTCAGCCGCAAAGACCGGACACCAATACACGCAGCGAAGCCCGCAATTACCGATAGAAGTAATAATTCCCCTGTATTAGTGAATTTGGGAGATAATGCCCCCGAATCGTTCGCGCTCTTACTACCGTCGGACCGACCGTCGTTGTCAGGCCGCCCTATGCGACTGCGGCGGTCGCCGCCGAATCACACGACGTGAACCGGGAACCCATCGTTTTTCTTGGGGTGAATCCGCGCCGCAGCGCGGTAGGGCACTGCTTCCCGCCCGAACCCGTCAGCTAACCCGGTAGGCGGCGTAAGGGAAGTAAGGAGTTGCCCGTCTATGGCACCGCACACGCCTGGTTGCCGGCCCCGCCGCAGACCCGTGCGAGCGCTGGTGGCTGCCATCGCCGCCCTGGCGCTCATGCTGGCTCCGACGTACGCCTATGCGGCTCCCGACCCGGCGACGGTCGAAGCGCAGATCGACAAGGCGTGGAACGATCTCGAGCCCATCGTGGAGCAGTACAACAAGGTCCACGGCGAGTTGCAGGCCAACCAGGCCAAGGCCGGCGCCCTTGCGCAGCAACTCCAGCCGTTGCAGCTTCAGGTGGATTTGGCGATGGCGAAGGTCGGCGATCTCGCGGTACAGGCGTACAAGGGCGGCCCGACCTCGACCCTCAACGCCTTGCTCACCGGGTCACCGGCCACGCTTGCCGAGCAACTGTCGATACTCAACGCCATAGCCCGCGATAGACGGGCCCACATCGGCGTCGTGGCCGCCGCCCGGGACAAGTACGCCGCCGACAAGAAGGCCATCGACGACCTGATCGTCGCGCAGCGCCGCCAGGACACCGACCTCGGCGCCAAGAAGACGCAGATCGAGGGCCAGCTTGCCGAACTGCAGAAGCTGCGCCAGCAGGTGTCCGCAACCACCCCCACGACCACCGCGAGTGCGACGAGCCTGAGGCCGGTCGCATGCCCCGTGGACTACTCCGGCGGTCCCGGTGGTACTGCGGCCAAGAAGGCCTGCAGTCTTATCGGCAAGCCCTACATCTGGGCGGCGGCCGGCCCCAACGGCTACGACTGCTCCGGACTGACGCTCACCGCCTGGGATGCGGCCGGAGCTTCGCTACGGCACTACACCAACTGGCAGTGGTCAGACACCAAACCGGTCAACCGTGCCGACCTACGCCCCGGTGATCTGGTGTTCTTCTTCAAAGACCTGCACCACCTGGGCATATACGTCGGCGGAGGATGGATGGTGCACGCACCCCAGGGCGGGGACCTCGTGCGCATGACGAAGATCGACAACCCGTATCTGCCCATCGCCGGTTACCGCCGACCCTGAAAGCACTCCCCGGCCGGTTGACCGGTTCAAGCCGCCGGATCGCATCGCCTATCCCAGCGACAGCTCGTGGTGTGCTCGTTCGCTGCGCACGCCTCGCCCCACCTGCCCTTCCCGCCTTCATCCGCGGCGAGCGGAATCAACGGTGCGGTCGCGTTGCCCATCGAAGGGCGCGCAGCAGATCAGCTGAGTCCTGGATGCCGCGATTGGGAAACGTCGCGATGCCGACGTTGGCGTTGTCGGCCCAGCCGCATACCGACGTCGGGCCGCCTTCGGTCACCAGGACGCCGCATTTCAACACGCCACCCGGCCACCCGGTGGGCATCTGCCGGATATCCGTCAGGCCGCCGGCGGTGATCCCGAGGGCCTTGTCCAGTGAACTCTGCGGCGACGCGAGGGAGCCTGTGCCCGCCACGAATATCACCGAGCGCGACTGCCCGTTGTCGTCAGCCGGGTCTCCCCCTGGCGCAGTCGATGCATGCCGACAAGATCCTGTGAGGGATCGCCCCGCCGAAGGCGCCGACGATACCTACTAAGCAGCATAGTAATAAATTTGACCGTCGCGTCGTGCCGGCCCGGACGGACTGGTTACCATGGCCCACGGCGAGGAGGTACGGCGGGTGCGAGGGTTCGGCGAACTGGAAGCGGTCATCATGGACCGGCTGTGGGCACGTGGCGAGCCGGCGACCGTGCGTGAGGTTCTCACCGACTTACGCCAACACCGCGAGATCGCCTACACCACCGTCTTGACCGTCATGGAAAACCTGCACAAGAAGGGCGTGCTGCGCCGCGAACCCGCCGGCCGGGCCAACCGGTACGTGCCGATGAAAAGCCGCGAGCAGTACGTGGCCCAGATGATGGGGCAGGCCCTCGAGGACAGCGGTGACCGGGCCGAGGCACTGATGCATTTCGTCGGCCGGATGACGCTGGACGACGCCGCTGCACTGCGCAGCGCGCTGTCGGCCTACGAGCGGAAGATCGCCGGCAGGTGACCTGCCTGCTGCTGCTTGGGTTCGCCGCTGTGCTGACATTCCTCGTGCCGGGCCACCTGGCCAGGGCCGGCTGGGCCGCGCGGGCGCCGCGGCTGGCGATCCGAGCCTGGCACGCCGTCGGATACGCGGTGCTGATCTCATCCGGCCTGGCCGCGGCGGTCGCGCTGATGCACTGGTCGGCCAGCCACGAGCTGGCGTGCGTCACCTGGCAGGTCTGCCTGGACGCGCTGCGCGGCGCACACGGACGCGCCGGGCAGGTGGCCGCGTTCGCCGGCCTGGCCACGTTGACACTGCTCAGCGTCCGACTGCCCACCGCGTGGTGGCAGATGACCACGACCGGCGGGCGCATCCGCCGCAGGCAGTTGGAGATGCTGCACCTGACCGGCACGGTACGCGCCGACCTGGACGCCACCGTCGTACCCGCCCCGGACCCGGCCGCCTACCTGGTGCCCGGCCGCCACCCGCACATCGTCGTCACCACCGAAGCCCTACACCGGCTCGACCCGAGCGAGCTCGCCGCCGTCCTCGAACACGAACGCGCACACGCCGTCGGACACCACCATCGACTGCGTGCGGCCGCCGCCCTACTGGACCGCGCGTTCCCCCGCGTACCGGCCTTCACCCACGCCACCCGGCAGGTCAACCGCCTCGTCGAGTTGTGCGCCGACGACGCCGCGGTCCGCCGCCAGGGCCCGCTGCCGCTGGCCCGGGCGCTCGTCGCCCTCGCCGTTCCCTGCCCTGATCCCCTCGCGCTGAACGCCGCCGGCGGTGACCCGGCCGAACGGCTACGCCGGCTCCTCCAACCGCCACCGCCGCTCCCCCTACCCGCACGCGCAGCGGCCGCCGCCGCATGGGCGCTGCTGCCCGTCGTCCCCGTCGTGATCGTCGCCCTTGAGAAGCTGGCGCCCTGACCCACGTCCCCGGCGGGTGGTGACCCGGACGGCTACTATGCCCGGCAGGAGGTGGGTATGGCCGAACTGATGGCGGTCCCGCTCCCCTCGGCCGGTCACCGCGCGCCGCGCCTACCTACGCCGCGCTGGCTTCTGCTGGCCTTCACCCTGCTCGGTCTGGCGGCGATGCACACCATCGGCCACACCGGCGCCGGCCACAGGATGGCCATGCCGGAGCGCCCCGCCATCCACCGCTTGCAGACCACGGCGATCATGCTCACCGAACTTGCGATGCACGTCGCCGCACCGGTCGAGCAGGCGTGTCCGATCGGCTGCGCCCATGTCAGCGACGGTCTGCCGGCAGGCGGGCACCCGGGCAGTTGGTCGGCGTGCCTGGCGATCCTTGCCGCGCTCGCCGTCGCCGTGCTGGTCGGCTGGCTGGTTCGCGCCGCCTCGGTTCGACACGGTGCGAACCGCCCGGTGAGGCCGGTGACTCTCACCCCACGCGGCCCACCCCGACCAGGGGTGGGTTTACGCCTGGCTGACCTGGCGGTGCTGCGCAGATAGGCCGCGACCGGCCGACGGCAGCGCACCGTTGTGCGCTGCACGCCGGACGCGTCCCGTCCATCCCCGCACACCGATTTGTCGAAAGGTCTTTCGCACTGATGGAGCGCTACACCGTTACCCGCCGGGCCGCCGTCGCCTGCGCCGGTCTCGCCGCCACCGTCACGCTGGCCGCCTGCGGCAGCCACGACAGCGCCAACGGCGGCATGAACCACGGCAACGCAAGCAGCCAGCCCGCCGCAAGCAACAGCCAGCCTGCCGCGACCTTCAACAGCGCCGACGTGATGTTCGCCCAGATGATGATCCCGCACCACCAGCAGGCCGTGGAGATGGCCGATCTCGCCCAGACCCGGGCAGCCGACCCGCAGGTCAAGACGCTCGCCGCGCAGATCAAGGCCGCCCAGGCCCCCGAGATCGCCACGATGACCAAGTGGCTGACGGCATGGGGCCAACCGACCGCTGCGCCCAGCGGCCACGACATGTCCGGCATGAATCACGGCATGCCCGGCATGATGTCGGATGCCGACATGGCCAAGCTCAAAGCCGCCAGCGGCAAGGACTTCGACAAGCAATTCCTGCAGATGATGATCGACCACCACAAGGGTGCTATCGAGATGGCCCGCACCGAGCAGACAACCGGGGCCAACCCCGACGCCAAGGCCCTCGCCGGCCGCATCATCCAAACCCAGCAGGCCGAGATCGGCACTATGCAGAAGATCCTCACCCAGTTGTAACAGCAGACATCGTTGATGGGGCCGGGGCGCCTGGCCCGGCCCCATCAACGCGCCACTGTGCCTCTGAGTACGCTCGCCAAGCAGCGTCACAGCCTCGATCCCGACCGCCGCTTCAACCACTTCGTGTCCTGCTACCGCTCGCAGGAGGACGGCGGCGAGCACCCCCGGGGACGGGCCTGCGGCAAGCGGCGGTTTCGGTGGGGTGGCCACCGGCGCCGACAAGGACTACGGCAATCGGCTGGCCGCCTGGTTTATCGCCAACGCCAGAAACCTGGGCGTGCTCTACGTCATCTGGTTCCCGCAAGGCGTTCTCGCGGCACGAGCCACCGTCGAGGCCGCCGTCCGCGATCCGCACATACTGGACCAGGCACTCGGAGGAAACCTCATCCGCCTGATCTCGAAGTGAGACATCGGCTCGGGCCGGGTCGACGCCGAGGCCATGTACGTGATCAATGCTCGCCAGTCCGGCCTGTGCCACCGCGGGACCACCTTTCCGATCGTCAAACCGCGCGTCCACCTCGCCACGCTCACTGCGGTCGACGGACATTCGACTATCCGCCTTAGTTAATCAACGGCGCGGAGACGACGAGACAGTTTGGCTTCCCAGAGTCACGACTACTGTCCTCACTCGCACCCGCCGCGCACACTGTGCAGCGTGACACATACTCACAGAAGTACTTTCGGCTTTTCCTAGTCAACTTAGTAGGTGACCTTGAAAGTTGGACGGTTGATTGATTAGGGTCACCATCCGACCGGCTGTCGCCCGGCCATCACAGGGGTGGCCACGGCTGGTCGCCACCAAATCACGTCATGAACCGGGGACCACTGTTTTTGGGGTGAATCCACGCCCCGTTGGGCGTGGTAGGGCGCGCTTCCCGCCCGACCCCGTCAGCTAACCCGGCCGGTGGTAAGGACGGAAGTCAGGAGCCGCTCACCCGTGGCCATGGACACCCCCCGCCATCGCCCACGTCGGACAGCTCGGATCACGTTGACGGTCTTCGCCGTCGTGTTCGCGGTGTTGGCCCCGTCGACACTCGCCTACGCCGAGCCCGACCCGGCAGGCGTCGAGGCGCAGATCGACAAGGCGTGGAACGAGCTCGAGCCGACCATCGAGCAGTACAACAAGGTGCACGGCGAACTGCAGGCCAACCAGGCCAAGGCCGCCGACCTGCAGCAGAAGCTCCAGCCGTTGCAGTTGCAGGTGGACCTGGCCATGGCCAACGTCGGCGGTATCGCGGCCAGCGCCTACAAGGGCGGCCGGGCCTCGACGCTGAACGCGGTTTTGACCAGCGCGTCGCCGACCACGCTGGCCGACCAACTGACCATGCTGAACGTGATCGCCCGCAGCCAGCGGACGCAGATCAGCACCGTGGCCGCCGCCCGTGACAAGTACGCCGCCGACAAGAAGCCCCTCGACGCCCTGGTCGCCCAGCAGGCCCGCCAGGACGCCGACGTCGGGGCGAAGAAAACCAAGATCGAGGCGCAGTTGGCCGACCTGCAGAAGGGGACTGCCCCCGGTTCGGTTGACTCCTGACCTGTGAGGATGCGTTCCTCGCTGGAAGGATGTCTGTCATGCCGAAGCCGTTCCCGGCGGAGTTCCGTCGCGATGTGGTCGCGGTCGCCCGTAAGGGTGAGGCGCCGCTGTCGCAGATCGCGAAGGACTTCGGGATCTCCGAGTCGTGTCTGCACCGCTGGCTGAAGATCGCCGACGTCGACGAGGGGATCCGGCCCGGTGTGACCAGCTCCGAGTCGGCGCAGCTGCGCGAGCTCAAGAAGCGGAACAAGTTGTTGGAGCAGGAGAACGAGATCCTGCGCCGGGCGGCGGCCTACTTCGCCAAGGAGATCTCCCCAAAATGACGTACCCGCTGGTCGAGGACCTGGCCGCGGACGGGATTCCCGTCGCGGTGACCTGCCGGGTCCTGCGGTTCTCCAAGCAGGCGTTCTACGCGTGGAAACGCAACCCGGTCTGCCAACGCGACCTCGACGACGCGTATCTGATCAACGCCGCGTTCGACATCCACGCTGATGACCCGGCATTCGGTCACCGGTTCATCGCCGACGAACTACCGGCTCACGGCATCACCGCCGGCGTGAACCGGGTCGCCCGGCTCTGCTCACAGCAGCGGATCTGGTCGGTGTTCGCCAAGAAGAAGGGCCTGACCAGGCGGGCCGGGCCGCCGGTCCACGACGACCTGGTCAAGAAGGTCTTCAGCGCCGACGCCCCGAACACCGTCTGGCTGACCGACATCACCGAACATCCGACCGCCGAGGGCAAGCTCTACCTCTGCGCGATCAAGGACGCGTACTCCGGACGGATCGTCGGCTACTCCATCAACCACCGGATGAAGGCGTCCCTGGCCGTGTCGGCGTTGCGTAACGCGATCCAGCTGCGCAGCCCCGCCGCGACGGTGGTGCACTCCGATCGGGGCAGCCAG
>JAOPWA010000512.1 GCA_025965915.1 Dactylosporangium sp.
CGCGGCTTCGGTAGGACCTGACTCGCCGCGACGGCGACCTTCTGTGCGTACCCTCCACCGCCGAGCAGCGCGCACACCTCGTCGCCCGGCTTCCAGCCCTCGACGCCCTCGGTGATCCGTTCGATCGTGCCGGAGCACTCCAGACCCGGGTATGGCGGAGCGCCCGGCGGCGGCGGATAGAAGCCCTGTCGCTGCATCACGTCCGCGCGGTTGACCGCGGTGGCGGTCACGTTGATCAGGACCTCGCCCGGCTGCGGCTCGGGATCGGGCACCTCGGTCCACTGCAGGACTTCGGGACCGCCCGGCTCAGTGATCATTACCGCGTACACGTTGGTTGACGTTAGTCGGTGCGCGGGGCCGCTGCCGGAGAGGGTGCGCCCCTCGTCCTCGGCCCAATCGCGATCAGGGCTCCGCCGTGACGGCGTCCGCGGGGATCTCGTCCGTGTCGGGGCGCCTGCGAATCACCAGGGCAAAGAGGACCCCGGCGCAGGCGATGGTCATTACCCCCACGACGATGGCGATGATCGTACCGATGGAGCCGCCGGACGGGGGCTTCATGGCCGCGCCCACGATCGCGGGGCTCCCCGCGTCGGTCGGCACCTCGCTGGGGAGCGGCTCAGCGCTCGTCGGCGCCGACGCGCTCGGGCGGGCCGAGGACTGGGTAGCCGACTCGCTGGGGCGCGCACTGGTTGACGGAGCACCGGCCGCCGCCGTTGGACTGGAGCCTTGGGTGGGTGGTGCCGGCGCGGGAGCCACCGTATCGGTGATGGTAAACGTCGCCTTAGCGATGTCCTTGCCGTTCACAGCCCGAACGACATGCCCACCCGGCCCGTCCAGCCCGCTGGGCGGCGTGAAACGGGCCCATTCCGCAATGCACTGGCCCTGGCCCTCATCGGGCCTGGCCCCTACCTGGCCAAGAAGCTGTGTATCCCACCAGAAGGTAACCCTCACTTTCGTGCAGTCGGCGGCCCCCTGCTGCTTCTGGTCCTGCTGCTGCGGCAGGAACCGGTAGCTGGCGGTAATGAGCGGCGGACTCGACCCAGGGACGGACGAAAGGGATAACCCGAGTGATTGGACTGCTGAGGCTGCACGCGGACCCACGAGGACCGCTGCCGTCGCGGCCACAGCGACCGCAGTCAGTCGAAGAATTCGCATCCGGCAATGATTACGTGCGTCCACCGGATCTGTCACGGTGGTCTGGGTCGCAACGTTCCGTCCCGCGCGGTGCCGTCGTCGCGGGGCCACTGGCAGCCTGCCCGTTGGTCTGGCCCCTTCGATCCAGTACCGCTGGAGCCGCGCCACCGCGTCATCCTTGCTCATCGTTGCGACCTCCGACTCATCGAGGCCGGCACGCGTGATGAGCAGATACACGAGATCCGCGGGAAGTGTCTCGGCCGGCGGTTCGGGCTCGCCTCGACCGGGTGCGCAGAATAGGCCAGTCTTTGAGGGATAGCTCGTAGGTCACATGGTGGGTGCCGCTACGCCCACGTGCGTCGCGCACCCGGCCACCCTTCGGCCTGACAGACTTTCTCGTGGTCTTGGCGCGTGGCTGGCGGTCAGGTCAGCGTCCGGTCCCGACGAGCCAATCCCGCAGCTGCTCGTCGTCGCTGAGGCTGATCAGTTGCACCAGGCCCCAGTTGTTCCCATGGTTCGGCGCGTCAAGCAGGCGGTCCTGCCAGTCCTCGGCGTACTCGCGCAGAGCGTCGATCAGATCGTCGATAGCCTCGTCGAAGGTGGCGCCATCGGCGACCGCCGCCACAACGTCACCTCCTCAAGTCTTCACGTTAGGAGTGCGTTAAAGGACAAGTACGTAAAGTACGTCGCGTACTTGACGGTTGGCGCACCAGGTGAACGTAGGGTCGCCATCGGCGCTCGTGCGCGTCCGTCCCCGTATGGCAAGCACCGCCGTTCTCCCCGACCGCGCCGCGGTAAGTCCGGTAGCCGCGCCGGAAGTCGCTGAAGTACTAGACCGACGAGCCGTGGCCCGTCCGAAGCAGCTCGCCTCGCGTGAAGAGCAGATCATCAACGAACGCATCGAGTCGGCTTTGGGTGCCGACAGTGAAGATGGCACACTAGGCACGGCTGCGGACCAGTCGTGGACCGAGGGCGAGAAATCGGATCATGGTCCGGACGAAACCGCAGCGTAGGAGGGCTCGCCTAGAGGCCGATGGCGGCGGTCTTGAAAACCGCTAGGGCGGTATCCCCGTCCTCGTGGGTTCGAATCCCACGCCCTCCGCTCCACCTGCACCACAGGCCGCCTGGCCTGCTGGTATTCGCGCTTGTCGCACTCTTGTCCGGGTCCGGTCGTGTCCACCGCGTCCCACGGTCGACAAGCGTCCGGGGGCGCATCGGGGGGAAGGGCCGACCGCGTCTCGGCCCAGGGGGACGACCCTGAACCTACGGAGTACAGGCAATGAGGTCGGTAGCGGTCGGGTACGAGGTCGAGCGGCCCGTCTCGGTCTCCTGCGGGCTGGCTTGGTACGGCTGGTTGCTGTACATCGCTGCTGTACTGTCGGCAGCCCGCCTCGTGCGGGTGTACCCCTTCGCGGCATGTGCGGAACCCGCTACTGGCCCGGCATGCCTCCATGCGGGCTGTTGACAACCAGTGAAATCGAGCCCGGCGCCAGGTACGGGTGGCCCGGGAAGTGGTCAACGTGCAGGTGCCCACCGTCCTGCATTTCGGCCGTCTCTCGTAGATTGGCCGCCAGCACTCCCAATCGCTTGAGATCGCCGACGATGCACAGTGATCGTTTGGCCACGTCCGCGCTCAGTAGCACGGCGCTGTCAGGTACGGCCCGGACCTGGACCGTCGTGAGTGCGACCTCGCCAGCGATGTCCCCGCTGACATCTTCGGCCTCATGCGCGCCTGCTTCAGCGGCCACCAGCACGGCAAGCCGACCAAGCTCTGAAGCATTCCCGTTGAGATCCACCTCCCGCGTCGGCGGGTAGAACAAGATCTTCATTGCTCTTCCTCGGGTCGTCCAACATGCTGCGATCACTGCCTTCCTATTGCCGATGATCTCAACACTCGTTGCCAGCACGGAAGACGCACCACCAGCTTGGGAATCGTATTGATCTGCACGCTGCGTAGTAGCTCGCGACAAGGAATGGATACGGAGCGTCGAGATCCGGGCAGTCGAGTTACCCGTCG
>JAOPWA010000592.1 GCA_025965915.1 Dactylosporangium sp.
GTGGCTCGATCGGGTGGCCTCAAGCGAATGGTCACCGAGCAGCTCGGCGAGATCGACGCACGTGGGGTCAACTCGATCCCGCTCTTCGATGGCGTGGTCGCCCGGGTCGGCCGGTACGGCCCGTATCTGCAGCGCGGCGGCGAGGAGGAGGGCGGCGACCGGGTGTCGCTGCCGGACGGTATCGCCCCTGACGAGCTGACCCCGGAGAAGGTCGACGAGCTGTTCCTCGGTGGTGGGGGCGAGCGCGAGCTGGGTGCGCACCCCGAGACGGGCGAGCCGATCGTGATCAAATCCGGGCGGTACGGCCCGTACATCTCGTCCGGCGACCGCAACGCGTCGCTGCTGAGCTCACAGGCACCGGACTCGTTGACCCTGGAGCAGGCGCTCCAACTGTTGACCCTGCCCCGGGTGGTGGGGGTCGACCCCGACGGCACCGAGATCACCGCGCATGCCGGCCGTTACGGCCCGTACGTGAAGAAGGGCGATGAGACCCGTTCCCTCGAGTCCGAGTCGCAGCTGTTCACGATCACCCTCGAGGCGGCGCTCGCGCTGCTTGCCGCTCCGAAGACGCGGGGTCGCAAGGTGGCCGCCGCGCCGTTGCGGGAGGTCGGCGCCGACCCGATCACGGAGAAGCCGTTGGTGATCAAGGATGGTCGCTTCGGCCCGTACGTGACGGACGGCGAGTTCAATGCCTCGCTGCGCCGCGGACAGGAAGTCGACACGCTGACGATCGAGCAGGCCAGCGAGATGCTCGCCGAGAAGCGTGCCAAGGGCCCGGCGACGCCCCGTAAGGCGGCGAGGAAGGCACCCGCGAAGAAGGCCGCGACCAAGGCGACGGCAGCTAAGGCTGGGGCTAAGGCTACGGAGACCAAGGCGACGGCGACCAAGGCGACAAAAGCCACTAAGGCCGCGAAGAAGCCGGCCAAGAAGGCCACGGCGGAGTCCTGATCTAAAGCCCGTCATAGATCTTGGAGAGTTTGACATCGCATTCGATGTCAAACTCTCCAAGATCCGGGCTATGCGGTGTCGCGGGGCTTGGCGTGGCGGGGCCCGGCGCGAGGTCGCGGGCCCCGGCGGCGCGGCGATCCCGACGAGCCGGCCTACCGCCGCCAGCTGTGAACGGCGATTTCCCCTAGCTGGTTGTCGGCGGCCACGTACCCGATCGGCTGTGGATAACCCTGTGAATTGTGGATAACTACTTATCCACTCGGCTGTGGATAACTCAGCCGAGGATCCGGTCGAGGTACTCGTTGGCGAAGATCCGGTCGGGGTCGAGCTTGTCGCGGATCGCGCGGAAATCCCCGAATCGGGGATAGGCGGAAGCGAAGTAGGACGCCTCCTGGAAGTGCTGTTTGCCCCAGTGCGGCCGGCCTCCGAGGCTCGTTGCCAGCGTCTCGAATCGCTTGAAGTACTCCTCGTACGGCATCCCTACGAACTGGTGGATGGCGATGTAGGCCGAGTCCCGCCCGTACCCGTGGGACAGCCAGAGATCGTCGGTGGCGGTGAAGCGCACCTCCACCGGGAACACGACGCGGGAAGGCAGGGAGTCGACGATGCGCCGTAGTCCCGCGAACGCCTCGGGCAGGGCCGCGCGGGGCAGCCCGTACTCCATCTCCACGAAACGCACCCGCCGAGGGGTGCAGAAGACCTCGTGTGACGGGCCGGTGTACACCCGAGGTGAGAGCGCCCGGGCCGAGATCCCACTGATCGCCGGGACCAACCGGGGCATCGCCCGACCGAGCCGGCAGGCGCCGCCGAAGACCCGGTTGGACAGGAATTCGTCATCGAGCCAGCCGCGGAACCGCGACAGTGGCGCATCGTCGACGGGCACCCGGTTGTTGCACTTGACCTGTGCCAGGTCGGTGTACGGAAACCAGTAGAACTCGAAGTGGTCGTTGGAGCCGACCAGCGAATCGAGGTCGGCGAGAACGGACGACACCGACGCCGGCCCCTCCTGCGCCCGGAGCGTGAACGCGTCCACGCAGCGCAAGGTCAACTCAGTGACGATGCCGAGCGCACCGATGTTGACGGCGGCGGCCTGGAAAACGTCGGGCGACGAGGACCTGGAGCACCGCAGCACCTCACCGGTGCCGGTGACGATCTCCATTTCCTCGACGAACGTGGACAGGCAGCCGAGATCCCCACCGGTTCCATGGGTACCCGTGGCGAGTGCGCCCGAAATCGTCTGGGTGTCGATGTCGCCCAAGTTGGGTAGCGCCAGCCCGTGGGCGGCAAGCACCGTGTTCAACCGGCACAGCGACATCCCGGCCTGAACGGTTACGAGGCGGGCTGCGGGGTCGACCGACACGAGCCCGGAGAGGGAGCCGAGCTCTACCCGTACGCCCGACGTGGCGGCGGCGGTGGTGAACGAGTGTCCGCTGCCCACGGCCTTGACGCGCAGGCCGTCGGCGGCCGCGGCCGCGACCGTCGTGACGACCTCGTCGCGGCTCGCCGGCGAAACAACCCGGGTGGCGGTGCTCGACGCCGTGCCCGCCCAGTTAGACCATGAGATGCCCGTCACATCTGTGTGAATACTCTTCATGTATGGCGGCAGTCAATGGGGCCGCCCCGCGGCCGAAGGATCCGTATAGAGATAGGTGAATTCGGTGAACCGCGCATCGTTGGGCCGAGTAGGTTGACCGATTCGAGGGAACAAGGGGGTGCACGCCAGTGGCAACACCGACAACGGCCAAGCCCGCGAGCGACCGGGCCCGCGCCGACGGCCCGCTGCGTCGCGTGCCGGTGCAGGGGCGCAGTGTCGCCCGGGTGGCCCGCATGCTCGACGCCTGCGCCGAACTGGTGGACGAGGTGGGGTATGACGGGCTGACCACGACCCTGCTCGCCGAGCGCGCCGGCGTGGCGATCGGCTCGGTGTACCAGTTCTTCCCCGACAAGCGTGCCGTCGTCCAGGCGCTGACGATGCGCAATCTCGAGGCGTACCTGCGGCAGTTGGGTGCCCGCATGGCGGAGGAACGCTCCGCGTACTGGTGGGACGCGGTCGACGCGGCGATCGACGAGTACATCGTGATGCACCGCACCACTCCTGGCTTCCGCATCCTGCACTTCGGCGACGCGGTCGATGTCCACCTGCTCGACGACGAGCGCGACAACAATTCGGTGATCGTTGAGCAGTTGACGGCGCTGCTGGTCGACCGCTTCGGCATCGCTGCCGGGGCGTCACTGGTGTTCTCGATGAGTATCGCGGTGGAGACGGCCGACGCGCTGATCAAGATGGCGTTCCGCCGTGATCCTGCAGGAGACCCGGAGGTGATCGCCGAGGCCAAGGCGCTGATCAGAGAGTATTTGCACCGCCACGTGCGGTAAGTGGCGCATGCCACATGTGCTGTTGGTGATCTCGGCCGCAGCGGCATACTTGCGACGACCGGTACCCCACCGCTGAGGACTGGATCGTCACATGAGTGCACCGCCGCTTACTGTCGGCATCGTCGGCGCCGGACGTGTCGGCGCGGTCCTCGGGGCCGCTCTCGCCGCCGCCGGCCACGAGATCGTCGCGGCCTCCGGCGTGTCTGCCGCTTCGCGACATCGAATCGCCCAGCTTCTGCCCACCGCCGCGGTGCTGCCCGCTGATGAGGTCGTCGCCCGCGCCCAGTTCGTCATCGTCTCGGTCCCCGACGACGCACTCGCCGCGCTCGTCGCCGGCTTGGCCGAGACGGGCGCGCTGGGACCTGAACAGATCATCGCCCACACCTCCGGCGCCCACGGCCTCGGCGTTCTCGCCCCGGCCGTCGCCGCCGGTGCCCAACCGCTCGCGCTCCACCCCGCGATGACCTTCACCGGTACGCGGATCGACCTGGAGCGGTTGACCAAGGGCGTTTCGTTCGGTGTCACCGCACCACCGGACCTGCGCCCCTTCGCCACCCGGATCGTGGCCGACCTGGGTGGGGCGGTGGAGTGGATCCCCGAAGAGCGCCGGGTGCTCTACCACGCCGCGCTGGCCCATGGCGCCAACCACCTGGTGACCCTGGTCAACGAGGCCATGGACCGCCTGCGCGACGCCGGGGTCACCGATCCGGCCAGGGTGCTCGACCCACTGCTGCACGCGGCCCTCGACAACGCCCTGTCCCTTCGCGACGCGGCGTTGACCGGCCCGGTGTCCCGAGGCGACGCCGGCACCGTCGCCCGTCACCTGGCGACCCTCGGCGCGGCCGCGCCCCAATCGGTGCCCGCCTACCTGGCCCTGGCCCGGCGCACCGCGGACCGGGCGATCGCAGCCGGGCGGCTGCGCGCAGGCGACGCCGAGCCGCTGCTGGACGTGCTCGCCGGCAACCGTGAGGAGGCGACGGCATGAGCCCGGTCGTTGCGCGCAGCCGCGCCGAACTCGCGGCCGCCCGCGCCGAGATGAAGGGTGTCGTCGGCGTCGTCATGACCATGGGTGCGCTGCACTCCGGCCACGCCAGCCTGCTGCGCGCCGCCCGCGAGCGGGCCGACCACGTCGTGCTGACCGTGTTCGTCAACCCGTTGCAGTTCGGGCCGAACGAGGACTTCGACCGGTACCCGCGCACCTTCGAGGGCGATGTGGAGATCGCGACGGCCGCAGGGGTAGACGTGATCTTCGCGCCGACCCCCGAGGAGATGTACCCGAGCGGCGAGCCGGCCGTACGGGTCGACCCCGGGCCCGTGGGCGAGATACTCGAAGGCGCGAGCCGCCCCGGCTTCTTCCACGGGGTACTGACCGTGGTGCTCAAGTTGCTGCACCTGACCCGCGCCGACGTCGCGTACTTCGGCGAGAAGGACTACCAGCAGCTCACACTCATCCGGACCATGGTCAGGGACCTGGACCTGGATGTCGAGATCTGCGGCGTGCCGACCGTCCGGGAGCCGGACGGCCTCGCCCTGTCCAGCCGTAACCGGTACCTCTCGTCGAGTGACCGGGAGTCCGCCCTCGCCCTGTCGCGGGCGCTGCGGGCCGGCGCCGGTGTCGCCGCTGCCGGCGGCCCGGATGCCACGCTCGCCGCCGCCCGTACCGAGTTGGAGCAGATCCCCGGCGCCGAACTCGACTACCTCGTGCTCACCGACCCCGACCTGCGGCCACCCCCCGAGCGCGGCCCGGCGCGGCTGCTCGTCGCAGCCAAGGTCGGAACTACCCGCCTCATTGACAACGCCCCGGTGGAGATCCATTGATGTTCAGTCGAAACATGCTCAAGTCGAAGATCCACCGTGCCACGGTGACCCACGCGGATCTGCACTACGTCGGGTCGGTCACGGTGGACGAGGACCTGATGGACGCGGCCGACCTGCTCGCGGGCGAGCAGGTGGCGATCGTGGACG
>JAOPWA010000601.1 GCA_025965915.1 Dactylosporangium sp.
GTTGGCGTCCGGGAGCACGGCCCGGATGACCGGCTCGGCTTCCGCCATGACCTCTTCCGGCGTCCGGTAGTTGATGCTCAGGGAGGCCAGGTTGATCCGGTCGAGCCCGATCCGCTCGAGCCGTTCCCGCCACGACTCCGTGAACCCGTGCCTGGCCTGGGCGCGGTCCCCGACGATGGTGAAGCTCCGGGACGGGCAACGCAGCAGCAACATCTGCCACTCCGCGTCGGTCAGTTCCTGAGCCTCGTCCACGACGATGTGCGCGAACGGGCCGGCGAGCCGGTCCGGGTCGGTGCCGGGCAGTGCGGTCTCGTTGACGAGGGCGTCCCGCATGTCCCGCCCGAGCAGCATCGGCATCACGCCTTCGGGGTCGTCATCGGCCTCGATCAGGTCTTCGACGACCCTGTCCATGTGCTCGCGTTCGGCGGCGACAGCGGCGTCGTGCCGACGCTTACGCCGTGACGCCTCCGGGTCGCCGAGCCGTTGCCGTGCCGCGTCCAGCAGCGGCAGGTCGGACACCGTCCAGGCTTGGGCGTCTGCGCGCTGTAACTTCTGCACGTCGTCAGGGCTGAGCCAGGGAGCGCACTTGCGCAGGTAGGCGGGGACCGACCACAGGTCGCCGACGAGGTCGGTCGCTTCGAGCAGCGGCCACGCGCGGTTGAAGGTCGTGAGCAGCTCCTTGTTCCGCAGCAGGGACCTGCGGAGCAGGTCAGCCGGTTCGTCGCCGTCGTGCTTGTCGATCAGGATCGTGAGCAGCTCCTCCCAGATCTCGTCGCGCGCCTCGTTGTGCGGAGTGCCGGGTCCTGGTGCTTCGAACGCCTCGGCCCAATCGTCGGCACTCAGCCAGATGTCGGACTCGCCGGTCGTGACCGTCATCCTCTTGGTAGGCGGCTCCTCGTAGAACCGGACGGCCGCCTCGATCGCCTTCACCAGGTTCGCGGACGACTTCAGGCGGGCCACGTCCGGGTCGGTCTCGATCGCCGCAGCGGCTCCCTCGGCGACAAGGTCCCGCAGGGTGCAGGTCTGCACGTCCTCCTCTCCGAGGCTGGGGAGGACGTCGGCGACGTAGGCCAGGTAGGGCTGGTGCGGACCGACGAACAGCACGCCGCCCCGGCGGTGACTCAGGCGAGGGTCGGAGTAGAGGAGGTAGGCGGTGCGGTGCAGCGCGACGACGGTCTTCCCGGTACCCGGACCGCCGTCGACGACCAGAGCACCGCGGGATCCCGCCCTGATGATGGCGTCCTGGTCGGCCTGGATGGTGCCGAGCACGTCGCGCATCCGGGGCGACCGGCTGGCGCCCAGGCTGGCGATGAACGCGGACTGGTCGTCGAGCGCGGCATGCCCCTCAAGCCCGTCCGGGGTGAACACCTCGTCCCAGTAGTCGCTGATCCGGGCGCGGGTCCAGCGATACCTGCGGCGGCTTGCCAGACCCATCGGGTTGGCGTGGGTCGCTCCGAAGAAGGGCTCGGCCACGGGAGAGCGCCAGTCGACCAGCACCCGACGACCCGCGCTGTCGGTGAGGCCACGTCGTCCGACGTACACGGGCTCGGGGTTGTCCGCGCTGACCATGCGTCCCAGGCACAGGTCCACACCGAAGCGACGCAGATCCCGCAGGCGAGCAGCCAGCCGGCGGATCTCCTGGTCCCGGTCCAACGCCCGCCGGCCTGTGCCGCCGGGGGCCTTGCGCTCGGCGTCGAGGCGGTCGGACAGGTCGGCGGACACCTGCTCGAGGCGCTCGGCGATGGCCGCGAAGTGCTGCTCGTCGCGGGCGATCAGCGTCGGGTCGGCCTTGGGGGAGAGGTGGTCGGGAAGGTCGAACACGCTGGTAGTCGGGGGGTTCACGGCATCAGCTCCGATCTGAGGTCGCTCGCAACCATGGCGCGCAGCAAGGCGTCTGCACCGCGGTGTGACGAACCTGGCGGCCATGACGAGCAACGCTCCGCCTGACGTGGACCCCATGGCCGTTGTCGGGTCAGGTCACCAGGGTTTGCAGGTTCTCGTGTTCTAGGTCCTGGCTCGACGATCCCGCGTGGTTCACGCGGACACCGGCGGCCTTTCTCGGCTGACCGCGTCGAGCAGCAGCTTCGCGGCCACCGTCGCCCCGTCGGTGCGGATCGTGCCGGCCACGGCGGTCGCTCGTACGCGGGTCTCGGGGGTCAGGGCCGTCTTGAGCGCAGCTGACAGGGACTCGGTGGTCGGAGTCGGACCGTCGTGTGCCGTGCCGATGCCCAACTCGGTCACCCGGCCGGCAGCCGGCGTTCGTCGGGCAGGATCCACGCGCCGGTCTGCACCACGTCGAGGTCCGCCGGCTCCTGCCAGGGGGCCAGGGTCGGGTCCGCCGCCAGCCACGGCTGGTCGGTGAGGATGTGGGCGCGGGCGTTGTCCACCGGTGGCAGGCCGATCAACGCCCGGTGGGTGTTGAGCGCCGCGCCGAACAGCGCGTTATAGCTCTGGACGTCTAGGTCATTCAGCGCCCGGTTGTCGGTCACGTCCGGTGGGAATGGCCGGCCCGGCAGCGGGTGCGGCGGGTGGTGCGGCGATGGCAGGAAGATCGGACAGAAGCTCGCGTATACGGAGCGGATGCCCAGTTTCTCGGCCACCGACCGTGCGCCGGCCGCGGCCGGCATCAAGCCGGTCGCCACCACCGCATCACATCCCTCGGCCGCCGCGGCGAGCGCGTCGAACTGCGCGGCGATCAACTCGGCCGCGCGCCGGGGCACGTCCGCCACCGACGGCGGCCTCGCTCCGTGCACCAGCGGGTGCACCGGCGGGCCGACCGGCACCAGCGGCACGCCGACCTCGGCCAGCCGCTCCGCGCAGTCCAGCGGCGCGCACACCCGTGCCTCCGCGCCGAGTTCCCGCAACCGCACCGCGAGCGCCACCAGCGGTTCGACGCTCCCGCGCGAGTCGTACGTCGACAACACCACACGCATTTCGCGACTCCCATTTCCGCAGGTTCTGGCCTCGGCCAGCGATTCTGCGGCATGACCCGGGTCTTGCCGCAAGCCCCCCGGTGCGCTATATGTTGAGAGTGGAAAGGAGTGGGTACTCTCCTTTCCCTTTATTGTCCGCTGTGGACGGATCTCCCCCCGGTCGGCACGGTGAGCCGGGCCAGCATCCGGGCGATCCTCGACTTGCCGCTGCCGCTGCCGCTGCCGCTGCCGCCGACGAGCGCGACGGTCTCGCCAGAGCGCAGCGCGAACGACACGTCGTCGACCGCGTGCAGCACCCGGCGTCGGCCCCGGTCCCTGATCGGGAACTGCTTGCTGAGATGGGACACCGCGAGCTCGGTCACGACCCTGTAGGGCTCGTAAAGCCGGTTCGGCTACGCTGCCTGCGGGAACGACGCCCGCGCGGTTCGTGCCGACCAAGCCCGCGGAGTTCTTCAACCTCGTGGGCATGGCGGAGTGGTTCGCCCTCGGTGAGCGGCTCGCGCCCGCGAGCACGCGAGGAGGCGAGGCGCGATGAGCATGACAATGATCGAGAAGATTCTCGCGCGCAAGGCGGGACTGCCCGAGGTGCACGTCGGCGACACGGTGACCGTCGATGTCGACATGTGCGTGCTGATCGACCTTCAGTTCGCGACGATGTGGCTGCAGCCGCTGCGGATCAACGATCCTGACAAGGTAGCCATCGTGATGGACCACGCCGTCCCGGCCCCGACGATCAAGGACGCGGCGGGCGGCTCAGCGGCCCGCACGTTCGCCCGGGAGTTCGGGATCGGGCGCTTCTTCGATGTCGGTCGGCACGGAATCTGCCACCAGGTCATTGCAGAGAACGGCCTTGCCAGACCAGGTGAGGTACTGGCCTGCACCGACTCGCACACCTGCGCCGCAGGTGCCTACAACACCGCCGCCCGCGGGTTGGGACCAGCCGAGGTCTACTCGATCCTGTGCACCGGCAGGACCTGGTTTCAGGTCGCCCCGACGATCCGCTACGAGTTCGTCGGGGCCCGCCCGGCCTGGGTGAGTGGGAAGGACATCTTCCTGCACATCGCCGACAGGTATGGAGATGCGACAAACCGCAACCTGGAGTACGGCGGCCCCGGGCTGGCCAGTATCCCGATCAACGACCGTCGCACGATCGCCACCCAGGGCGCCGAGATCTCCGCCGATTTCTCCACCTTCGGCGTCGATGACGTCCTCGCCGACTTCCTGGCCCGCGCAGGCGTGACGGACTACCAGGCAGTGGAGGCCGACGGGAACGCCCGGTACGCCGCCGTCCGCGAGATCGACCTGTCGACGCTGGAGCCCTATGTCGCCCGCCCGGGCACCGTCTCCGGCAACGGAGTTCCGGTGTCCCGGATCGAGCAGCGGAAGATCGACCAGGCATTCATCGGCTCCTGCGCCAACGGCCAGCTCGAAGATCTGCGCATCGCCGCCCAGGTCCTGCGCGGCAAGCAGGTCGCCCCGGGGGTGCGGCTGCTTGTGACACCAGCAAGCCAGCACGTCTACCGCGAAGCGATGAGGCTGGGCTACCTGCAGGACATCGCCGATGCCGGCGCGGTCATCACCAACTCCACCTGCGGCGCCTGCTTCGGCTACCACATGGGCATCGTCGGGCCCGGCGAAGTCTGCCTCACCTCCAGTACCCGCAACTTCACCGGCCGCATGGGCAGCACGGAGGCGGAGATCTACATGGCATCACCGGCCACCGTTGCCGCGTCCGCCGTCTGCGGCTACATCACCGACCCCAGGAGCCAGGCATGACGAGTGTGGCCGTGACCGGAGCCGTCTGGGTGTTCGGCGACGCCCTGAACACCGACGCGATGTACACCGCCGACGCAATGAAACTCCCCCTGCCCGAGGCCGCAAAGCACGTGTTCCATCAGGTCCGACCCGGTTGGACCGAGCAGGTCAAGCCCGGCGACGTGGTCGTCGCCGGGAAGAACTTCGGTATCGGCTCCTCAAGGCCCGTCGCCGCCCTTTTCAAGGAACTCGGCGTCGCCGCCCTCGTCGCCGAGGAGTTCAACTCGCTGTTCTTCCGCAACGCAGTCAACGCCGGCCTGCCCGCGATGACCCTGCCTTCCGCCACGCAGCTCTTCTCCGAGGGCGATATCGGCTCCTTCGACCTGACGGCCGGAAGGTGGCGGAACAAGACAACCGGCGCATCCGGCACAGTGCCACCCCTGCCCGACCTGATCCTGGAGATCATCGCCAGTGGCGGGGTGCTGCCCCGGCTCGCCGAGCAGGGCTACCTGCCGGCCGAACTCGCCGGGATGCTGCGCTCCAGCGCCATCTCCGCGCAGACCCAGGGGAGCGGAGCATGACGCAGCTGGCACCGGGGGTGTGGCGGATCGCGACCAGCCGCGGCGACCGCGACAACGCCTACCTCATCGAGGAGGAAGACGGGTACACGCTGGTCGACGTCGGATGGCAGCGGGCGCCGGCCGCGATCATGGCCACGCTTGCCCAGTTGGGTCGCCAGCCCACCGACATCAAACGCATCGCACTCACCCACGCCCACCCCGACCATGTCCGCGGCCTGGCCGAACTCGGGCGGCGCTCGGGGGCCCAGGTCCTCGTCCACCACGCCGACGCACCGTGGCTCGAGGCCGGACGGGTCCCGGCGGCCGGACGCTCCGGACGGCTGGGGCGGGCCATCGACACCGTGCCCCTGCTGCACTGGACGCCGATGCGCCCCGACATGCTGCTGGGCGACCACGATACGGTGGCGAGCCTGCGGGTGATCCCCACCCCCGGCCACAGCCCCGGCCACATAGCCTTCCTGCACGAGCCAACGCACGCGCTGCTGGTCGGAGACGCCGTCTTCAACCGCACCGGACTTGCCATGGGACCTGACGCGCTGGCAGCCGACCCGGCAGGTCGCAACGCGTCCCTCGGGCAACTGGCCGGTCACGCCACCGTGGTGGGCTTCGCCCACGGCACACCACTGCAAGGCTCACAGGTCGACGCGTTCAACCAGTTCTGCCAGCGCCTGGCAGGGACGCCGTGAAATCGTGGGCTCTCGAACTGGCCAGTTAGCCCCTGCGGCATGCAGATCGACGGGGGCAGCGCGACGGCGTCGTTGTGTTGTGGGACCGGGGGACGTGCGATGGCACGCTTGAACTCGACACGCTTGCCGGGGTACTCGGCGGCCATCCGCTCGAAGTAGTCGATGAACGCCTGCTTGCCGTCGCCCACGTTGGGGTTGTGCTGGATGTAGGTGTCGCCGGCGTACCGCTCGATCGCTTCCGCAGGCCGTGCCTGGTTGAACATCAGGTCGTAGAACGCCTGGACGTTCGCCTTGTTCTGCTCAAGCACCTCGTCCATCGCCACTCTTCCCGCGACGGCACAACGTTCTGACTATGCCACTCCTGCCGACGCAGCGACCGACTCTCGACGCAGGACTATCCGACTGCCGTGCCCGCTTCGCGTGCCAGATGTCGGGCGGGCAGGTCTTGGTGGTGTGCCAGGGCGCGCGTTCCGCTCGTCGCGTTCTGCGATTAGGGCCGGTAGATGCGGGGGCTGATGACGTGGCGTGGGGCTTGCTCGGGACCGGGGTAGGTGATGATGACGGGAAGTCCGTCGGGATCGCGGCCCTCCAAGCGGGTGAAGCCCTCGCTGGTGTCGAGGCCTACGTAGGCGCCGCGTTCTTTGATTAGCTCCGTGCACCGGTCCAGGTCGTGGGGGCCACCGGCGGTCCATGCCACCCACTGCACGCCGAGACCGTCGTTTCGGCGCGTGGAGCTGTCGCCGGCCTGGTGCAGGTAGAGTTGAGATCCGTCGGGCCCGGTCAGCAACGCGGCATCGGCGTCGCTGGCGGTGATGGGGTACCTCAGTAACGGCTGATAGAAGGCCACCGATCGCCGCAGGTCGGAAACAACGACCACGACGGAGGCAAGCCGGACGCTGCGCGTGACCGCGTTGACGATGTCGCTCATGGCCACGATGCCCACGACTCGACCATCATCGGACACAACCGGCAGATGCCGGTAGGCTCCATCCACCATGATCCGCGCGGCCTCGGTCAACGCCGCGTCCGGGCGGATGGTCTGCGGGTTGCGGTTCATCCAATCCGTGATGAGGGCCTGCCCGGTGTCGGCACCGTGCGCGACCGCGCGCAGCAGGTCCGCCTCAGTGATGATCGCTACCGGCCGGCCGGCGTCATCGACGACGATCAGCGCGCTCTGGTTGGCGTGGCTCGTCATCAGGTACGCGGCAGCGGCTAGGTGGCTGTGGATTTCGATTGTGGTCACGGGCGGGCGCATGACCTCGGCGACCGTGTGCCCCGCATGGGTCGGCCTCACCGGTTCGGATGCCTGAGGCTCCATGATCCCCTCCTGACGTCGGCGTCCGTACCGCGGCAGGCCGCGATCCCCCTACGGGGACCGGGCGGCGCCGGCACGGACCGGATGAGGCGGTAGGAACGTCGGCGCCGAACACGCTGATCGGGTGCCGCCCGCGCCGGACGTCGAGGTACACGACGCGCTGGGCGGCGTATGCGGTTCCAAGAGCACGAACGGGCTGCCAGTAGCACGCGGAGTCCTGTGTCGGCTGCCCCGCATCCGGTACGCGGCGCCCGGGCTGCGACGCCGCTGTCCCGGCTCCGCCAATCCGCTACACCAATCCGACGGCGCATAATCATCTCGGCTCCAACCTCTCGGGATGCCTCCGCAGCCACATCACCCACACCAGGTGAATTCGGCGACCTGCGGCCCTCGGGGAGGGTGCTTGCAAGGCTGTAATGGCCGAAAGCCGATCCATGGGGTCCGTTGCCTTGAGCGTCGGCGTGTTCGAGGCACGCTCGACCGGCGAAGCTGTCGAACCGTGCTCGCCTCTGGCTGCCGCCGAAGTCGGCATTCGCCGGGTATCGGTTCCCATCCGAGGTGATCGTCGTAGCGGTCGGGTGGTACCTGCGGTTCAATTTGTCCTATCGCGACGTCGAGGAACTGCTGGTCGAATGCGGTATCGAGGTCGACCAGGTCACCGGCTACCGGTGGGTGCAGCGGTTCACCCCGCTGCTGGCCGACGCCGCTCGTTTCACCCGTCACTCGCCCGGCGATAGGTGGCACGTCGACGAGACCTACGTCAAAGTCAACGGGGTCTGGCGGTACGTGTACCGAGCCGTCGACAAGTACGGACAGGTCATCGACGTGCTGGTATCGGCCCGCCGCGATGGCGACTCGGCCCGGCGGTTCTTCCGGCGGCACTGGGCACGTTGAAGGTGACGCCCGCCGAAGTCGTCACGACGCCGCCGCGGTCTACCCCGGCGTGCTCGACGAACTCATCCCTTCTGCGAGGCATCACGTCGAGCAGCACGCCAACAACCCGATCGAGGCTGATCACAGTCAGCTGAAGCACCGGCCGAGACGGGACTGTAAAAGAAACGGTGTAACCCCTGGTCAAGCAACTCGACCCCACGGCCAGCCCCCACAAACGGCGCGTAACGGCCGGTAGCCAGGGGTGAGATCTGCGGGGTCCCGACGGTCAGGGTCTGTCCGCACCGTTCGTTGGCGCGAGCGCCGCGTTGAACGCATTCGGCGTCACGCCCCAGCGTGGGGGCATGCCTCGGACAAGCGCCAGGTCATAGGGGGATGACTGGGTTCTCGAGTTCGACCGTGCGTACTCACGTGGGTGTCCGTACCGGGCCGGGACCGTTGGTCTTCGTCGAGCGGTCAGCGACCGGGCCGGGCG
>JAOPWA010000626.1 GCA_025965915.1 Dactylosporangium sp.
CGGTGGGTGCCCCCGCCTTCCGGCAAGCGGTCCAGGACGTCGTGGGCTCACTACCAGCCGCCGACGTCGGCACGGTCGCGACCTACTGGACCACCAACTCACCCGCGATGGTGTCCAAGGACCGGCACGCCACATACGCCGCGGTCCGTTTCGCCGGCGACCAGGCGTCGGACACGTACAAGCGGCTCGCCGGCAAGGTGCGCGCGCCGGCCGGCTTCACGGTCAGCCGAGGCGGGCACGTGCCGCTGAATCAGGACATCAACAACCAGGTCGGCAAGGACATCGCCCAGGCCGAAATGCTGTCCTTCCCGGTCCTGCTGCTCCTGCTCGTGGTGGTGTTCGGCGGGCTGGTCGCCGCCAGCCTCCCGCTTGCCGTGGGTGGCGTCGCGATCCTGGGCGCCTTCACCGTGCTTCGGGTCATGACCGGGTTCACCGACATATCGGTGTTCGCCATCAACATCGTGACGATGCTCGGACTCGGCCTGGCCATCGACTACGCCCTGTTCATGGTCAGCCGCTTCCGGGAGGAGTTGCGGGCCGGCCGCGACGTCGAGCAGGCGCTCATCGCCACGATGTCGACCGCCGGGCGTACGGTCGCCGTCTCCGGTATCACCGTCGCGGTGTCGCTGTCCTCCCTGCTGCTGTTCCCACAGGTGTTCTTCCGTTCCATGGGGCTCGGGGGCATCGCCGCTGTCGGCGTGGCCATGCTCGCCGCGTTGACCGCGCTTCCCGCACTGCTCGCGGTACTGGGCCGTCGGGTCGACGCGCTGCGCCTGCCGGGTCTGCGCCGGCGTACGGGCGTGGTGGAGGGCCGCGGCGCCTGGTACCGGATCGCCCGCAGTGTCATGCGCCGGCCCGTCCTGTACGTGGCGGTGATCGTCCCGGTACTGCTGCTGGCCGGCTCGCCGTTCCTGCGGGTGCAGTTTGGTGGCGTCGACTACCGGGCGCTGCCCGAGGGTGTGGAGAGCCGGAAGGTAGCCGAGCGGATCGTCTCGGACTTCCCGGGGAGCGGTGAGAAGGTCCGGGTCGTCGTGGACGGCGCCACGCCGGCCGAGCTCGACCGGTACGTCAGCGAGCTCAAAGGCCTGCCGGGGGTGAAGGGTGCGGCCGTCACCGGCTCATCGGGCAACCGCGCGGTCGTCGACGTCGCGCACGACCTCGATGCGTTCTCGTCGGACGCCCGGTCGCTGGTCGCCCACGTCCGTGGCCTGCCTGCACCGGCGGGTGCGGAGGTCAATGTGGGTGGTGTGACCGCGAGCCTGGTGGACCTGCTGCACGGGCTGACGGCGAAGCTGCCGTGGATGGCGCTGTGGGTGTTCAGCGTGACCTTCGTGCTGTTGTTCCTCGCGTTCGGGTCGCTGCTGCTGCCGCTGAAGGCGATCGTGATGAACCTCCTCTCGCTCACCGCGTCGTTCGGCGCCCTGGTCTGGATCTTCCAGGACGGGCACCTCTCCGGGGTGCTCGGCTTCACCTCGACCGGGACGGTGGAGGCAACCCAGCCGATCCTGATCCTGGCGATGGCGTTCGGCCTGTCCATGGACTACGAGGTGTTCCTGCTGAGCCGGATCCGCGAGCAGTGGGACGCAGGCGGCGACAACACCCTTGCCGTCGCCACCGGACTCCAGCGCACCGGCGGCATCATCACCAGCGCCGCTGTCCTGCTCATCGTGGTCATCGGTGCGTTCGCCACCGGCGGGATCACCATCATCAAGATGATCGGGGTCGGCATGATGGTGGCCATCGTCATTGACGCCACCGTCGTCCGCGCGCTGCTCGTCCCGGCGACGATGCGGCTGATGGGCCGAGCCAACTGGTGGCTGCCCCGGCCGCTGGAAACGGTGTGGCGCCGGTTCGGCATCCGGGAGAGCGAGGCCGGTCCTGATGCTCTCGCCGTTCACAGCGGGCCCCGTCCCGCCACGGACAGCCCGGAGCCGGCTCTGCGGCGCTGACCTCTCGTCGCGAGGGCCGGCGCTGCCAAGATCACCGAGGATGGCGCTGCCGAGATCCGCGCAGGGACCGTGCTGCCGACGTCCGCGCAGGGACCGTGCTGCCAAGATCCGCGCAAGGTGTCACATATTGCTGCTTCCGGCGCTTAGATAGCAGCAAGAAGTGACATCTTGCGCGGATCTTGGGCATGTTTGTGGAGCAGCGGGCTTGAGCGAGTGACCTGGGGCGCACCGGCCGGTCGAGGCCGTGAATGTCGGTCCGGCGGGCTACCGTGCGGACAGCGCGACGGGCAGGGGGATCGTATGTCTGAAGACGAGATCGGCGAGGTCATGACCGCCGCCACGCCGGCACAGCAGGCGGCGGCCGGCGGGGAGCCGCCCGCGGACGTGCGGGAGCGGCACGCCGGGCTGGCCCAGGAGCTCGACGAGCATCAGTACCGGTACTACGTGCTCAGCTCGACGACGGTTGACGACGCCACGTACGACCGGCTCATGCGGGACCTGGAGGCGATCGAGGACCGATACCCGTCGCTTCGCACCCCCGAGTCGCCCAGCCAGCGCGTCGGTGGCACCTACTCGACGCTGTTCACCGCGGTCACCCACCCCGAGCGGATGCTCAGCCTCGACAACGCGTTCGACTCCGAAGAGCTGTCGGCCTGGGCGGAGCGGGTCGAACGCGACGCCGGCGGCCCGGTGAGCTACCTGTGCGAGCCGAAGGTCGACGGCCTGGCCATCGACCTGGTCTACGAGCAGGGTCGCCTGGTGCGGGCGGCGACCCGCGGTGACGGCCGGATCGGTGAGGACGTCACGCTCAACGTGCGCACGATCGACGACGTGCCGGAGCGGCTGTCCGGCGACGAGGTGCCCGACCTGCTGGAGGTGCGCGGGGAGATCTACTTCCCGATCGAGGGCTTCGCCGACCTCAACGCCGCGCTGGTGGCGGCCGGTGACAAGCCGTTCGCCAATCCGCGTAACGCCGCGTCGGGCTCGTTGCGGCAGAAAGATCCGCGGATCACGGCCGGCCGACCGTTGCGGCTGGTGGTGCACGGCATCGGCGCCCGACGGGGGTTCGACCCGAAGACGCAGTCCGAAGCGTACGAGTCGCTCAAGACGTGGGGGCTGCCGACCAGCACCCGCTGGCGCGCGGTACCCGATCTGGCCGGGGTGCGCGGCTACATCGACTTCTACGCCGAACACCGGCACGAGGTCGAACACGAGATCGATGGCGTGGTCGTCAAGGTCGACCAGGTGTCGGTGCAGCGCCGGCTCGGTGCGACGAGCAAGGCGCCGCGCTGGGCGATCGCATACAAGTACCCGCCTGAGGAGGCGATGACCCGCCTGGTCGACATCCGGGTCAACGTCGGCCGTACTGGCCGCGTCACGCCGTACGCGGTGCTCGAGCCGGTCTTCGTCGGCGGCGTCACCGTCACGAACGCCACCCTGCACAACGCGCAGGAGGTCACCCGCAAGGGAGTCCTGATCGGCGACACCGTGATGATCCGGCGCGCCGGCGAGGTGATCCCCGAGGTGCTCGGGCCGGTCGTCGACAAGCGTGACGGCTCCGAACACCCGTTCGTCATGCCCACCCACTGCCCGGACTGCGGTTCGCCCTTGGCCCCGGCCAAGGAGGGCGACGTCGACATCCGCTGCCCCAACAGCCGCACCTGCCCGGCGCAGCTTCGCGAGCGGGTGTTCCACCTCGCCGGGCGCGGCGGATTCGACATCGAGGTGCTCGGTTACAAGGCCGGGGTCGCCCTGCTGGACTCGCAGGTGATCACCGATGAGGGCGACCTCTTCGCGCTCGACGCCGAACAGTTGGCCAAGTCGCCCTTCTTCGTCAACAAGAACGGGTCGCTGGGCAGCAACGCTTCTCGACTGCTCGCCAACCTGCAGGACGCCAAGAGTCGGCCGCTGTGGAGAGTGCTGGTCGCGCTGTCGATCCGCCACGTCGGCCCTACCGCCGCGCAGGCGCTCGCGGGTGCGCTGGGCTCGATCGACGCCATCGAGGCGGCGAGCGTCGAGGAACTGGCCGCGGTCGAAGGGGTCGGCCCGACCATCGCGGAGTCGATCAAAGAGTGGTTCACCGTCGACTGGCACCGGCAGGTGGTGGAGAAGTGGCGGGCCGCGGGCGTGCGCATGGCCGAGGAGCGCGTCGAGGTGGGTCCCCGCCCGTTGGAGGGGCTCACCGTCGTGATCACCGGCTCGCTGCCGACCTACTCCCGCGACGAGGCGACCGAGGCGGTGACCACCCTAGGCGGCAAGGTCACCGGGTCGGTGTCGAAGAAGACCAGCTTCGTGATCGTCGGCGAGGCGCCGGGGTCGAAGTACGACAAGGCGGTGGCGTTGAAGGTGCCGATCCTCGACGAGGACGGGCTTCGTGTCCTGCTCGCAGACGGCCCCGAGGCGGCCCGAACCGTGGCGGTCACCGAGCCCGAGGCGGGCTGAACGACCCGCACCGCCGCATCGTCGACCTGCACCTGACCCGGGGTGGTCTCTCGCTGCACGGTGGGCGACCGACGCGGACAAGGCATATCCTTCATCGGCTCCCGGACAAGGCAAATAGACTCGCAAGGTCCGGATATCTTCAATCTGCAAAGGGGCACCTGATGGCTGCCATTTCCCGCGAGGAGGTCGCGCACCTGGCGCGTCTCGCGCGGCTCGCCGTGAACGACACCGAGCTGGACACGTTCGCCGGGCAACTCGACGTGATCCTGCAGGCCGTCGCTCGGGTGGGTGAGGTGGCCGCCGCGGATATCCCGCCGACATCCCACTCCGTACCCTTGACGAACATTCTGCGCGACGACGTCGTGCGGCCGGGTCTGACCCGCGACGAGGCCCTGTCCGGCGCCCCGGACGCCGCGGACGGGCGTTTCCGCGTACCCCGGATCCTGGACGAGGAGGCGTGACCGCCGTGAGTGACGTGACCAGGGCGACCGCCGCCGAGCTGGGTCGAATGATCGGATCGGGCGAGGTCTCCGCCGAGGAGGTCACCCGCGCCCATCTCGACCGCATCGCCGCGGTCGACGACCGGGTGCACGCTTTCCTGCACGTCGACGCGGAGGGCGCCATCGCGGCCGCCCGGGCCGTCGACGAGGCCCGTGCGGGCGGTGCGGAGCTCGGCCCGCTGGCCGGCGTGCCGGTGGCGGTCAAGGATGTGATCGCGACCAAGGGCGTTCCGACCACCTGCGCGTCGAAGATCCTCGAAGGCTGGCGGCCGCCCTATGACGCCACGATCATGGAGCGGATGCGCGCCGCCGGGCTGGTCATGCTCGGCAAGACCAACATGGACGAGTTCGCGATGGGCTCGTCGACGGAGTACTCGGCGTACGGCCCGACCCGCAACCCCTGGGATCTCGAGCGGATCCCGGGCGGTTCGGGCGGTGGCTCGGCCGCGGCCGTCGCGGCGTACGAGGCGCCCCTGGCGATCGGCACGGACACCGGCGGTTCGATCCGCCAGCCCGGCGCGGTCACCGGCACCGTCGGCTCCAAGCCGACGTATGGCGGCACCTCCCGGTACGGGCTGGTCGCCTTCTCGTCGTCGCTGGACACGCCCGGCCCGGTCTCCCGCAACGTGCTCGACGCGGCGCTGCTGCATGCGGTGATCGGCGGTCATGACCCTCGCGACTCGACGTCGATTCCGGCTCGGGTGCCGCCGGTGGTCGAGGCGGCCCACCTCGGTGCGGCCGGCGACCTGACCGGCGTGCGGCTCGGTCTGGTGCGCGAATTCTCCGGGGAGGGTGCCGAGCCGGGCGTCACCGCGGCTGTGCGCGAGGCTGTCGAGGCGCTGGTCAAGCTCGGTGCCGAGGTCGTCGAGGTCTCCTGCCCGCACTTCGCGTACGCGCTGCCGGCCTACTACCTGATCGCGCCGAGCGAGGCGTCGTCCAACCTGGCCCGCTTCGACGGAGTGCGCTTCGGCCTGCGCGTCGGCGACGACGGCCAGCACTCGATGGAGGAGGTCATGTCGCTGACCAGGGAGGCCGGATTCGGCCCCGAGGTGAAGCGGCGGATCATCCTCGGCACGTACGCGCTGTCGGCCGGCTACTACGAGGCCTACTACGGACAGGCGCAGAAGGTCCGCACGCTGATCACGAACGACTTCACGGCGGCGTTCGAACAGGTCGACGTGCTGGTCGCGCCGACGACGCCGTTCGTGGCGTTCCCGTTCGGCTCGCGTACGTCCGACCCGTACCAGATGTACCTCGCCGACCTGTACACGATCCCGTCCAACCTGTACGGGGGCCCGGCAATCTCGGTGCCCGCCGGCCTGTCGGACGGGCTGCCGGTGGGCCTGCAGATCATGGCCCCGACCATGGCCGATGACCGGATGTACCGGGTCGCCGCCGCACTGGAGACCGCGATCCCCGCGCTGACGCCGCCCGCCCTGTCTAGGAGCAACTCATGACCACGACCACGCGGGCGTCCTATGAGGACGTCGTCACCCGCTACGAGCCGGTGATCGGGCTGGAGACCCACGTCGAACTGGGCACCAACACCAAGATGTTCTGTGCCTGCCCGACCGAGTTCGGCGCCGAGCCCAACACCCAGGTCTGCCCGGTCTGCCTCGGCCTGCCCGGCAGCCTGCCGGTGGTCAACCGGGCCGCCATCGAGTCGGCGATCCGCATCGGCCTGGCGCTCAACTGCTCCATCGCGGCGTGGTGCCGGTTCGCCCGCAAGAACTACTTCTACCCGGACATGCCCAAGGACTTCCAGATCAGCCAGTACGACGAGCCGCTGTGCGTCGACGGTTACCTGGACGTCGAGGTCGAGGGCCAGACGGTACGGGTGGCTATCGAGCGGGTGCACCTGGAGGAGGACACCGGCAAGACGCTGCACATCGGCGGCGCGACCGGACGCATCCACGGCGCGACCGAGTCGCTGGTCGACTACAACCGCGCCGGTATCCCGCTGGTCGAGATCGTCACCAGGCCGGTCACCGGCACCGGGGCGCTCGCGCCCGACGTGGCGCGGGCCTACGTGACCGAACTGCGCGACGTGCTCCGGTCGCTGAACGTCTCTGACGTGCGCATGGAGCAGGGCTCGATGCGCTGCGACGTCAACACCTCGCTCAACCCGCCCGGCGCCGAGTGGGGCACCCGCACCGAGACCAAGAACGTCAACTCGCTACGGTCGGTCGAGCGCGCGGTCCGGTCCGAGATGCTGCGCCAGGCATCCGTACTCGACGCCGGCGGGACGATTACCCAGGAGACCCGCCACTTCCAGGAGGACACCGGCGACACCAGGTCCGGGCGCAGCAAGGAGACGGCGACCGACTACCGGTACTTCCCGGACCCCGACCTGGTGCCGCTCGCCCCGGACCCCACCTGGGTGGAGGAGCTGCGCGCCGGCCTGCCGGAGGCGCCGCGGGTACACCGCCGCCGACTCCAGGAACAGTGGGGCGTGTCCGACCACGACATGCAGTCGATCGTCAACGCGGGTGCGGTGGAGCTGATCGAGGCGACCGTCGCCGAGGGCGCGTCGGCCGATACGGCCCGCAAGTGGTGGCTCGGTGAGCTGGCGCGGCGGGCCAACGAGTCCGGCGCCGACCTCGCCGCGGTGGGTGTGACGCCGGCCCAGGTCGCCGAACTGCAGCGCCTCGTCGACGAGGGCAAGCTGACCGACAAGCTCGCGCGTACCGTCCTGGAGGGCGTGGTGGCCGGCGAGGGGAGCCCCACCGAGATCGTCGCGGCGCGCGGGCTGGAGGTCGTGTCCGACACCGGCGCGCTCACCGCCGCGGTTGACGAGGCGATCGCCGCCAACCCGGACGTGGCGCAGAAGGTCCGCGATGGCAAGGTGGCGGCGGCCGGTGCCCTGGTCGGCGCGGTCATGAAGGCCACCCGCGGCCAGGCCGACGCCAAGACGGTACGCGAGCTCGTGCTCTCCCGCCTCGGCGCGTAACTCCCGCTTGAGCCCGGCCGCGGGTCCCAGCTGACGCTGCCGCAGCGTCAGCTGGGGCTCGGGCCGGGGCTCGGGCCGGGGCTCGGGCTGGCCGACGGCGCGGCGCCCTTGTCCTCCTTGACGATGTGCCGTTGCAACGTCACCTCGGTCTGTCCGGTGCCGCCGACGGAAATGTCGTCGTACGCCTGCAGCGCGTGCTTCTTCTGGTCGAAGTACAGCACCGACAGCGCCAGCGGCAGGGGATCCTTGCCCTCCAGCCCGCGCAGGCCCGCCCCGCCGGTCGAGCCCTCCACCATCAACAAGGTGCGGGCGGCGTCCGACTTCGTACCGTCGGGGTTGTCCAGCCGGCGTACCTCGCGCTTGTGCAGGTGTCCGGAGAGCACCAGCGGGACACGGCCGGCCAGCGGCATCGCGGCGGTCGGGTCGTGCACGAGCGCGACGTCCGGGGTGTGCTGCATCTCCAGGATCGAGTTCGCCAGCAACTGCCCGGAGTTGATTTGCTGCTGGATGCCCTTGTCCGCGGAGGCCCCCGGGGCATTGTTGGCCGATGACTTGTCCGGAGTGAACTCGGGGTCGCCGATGCCCGTGATCGTGAGGCCGTCGATCGTGGCCACCCCGCCGTCGAGCACCTTCGCGTTCGGCTGCTTGGCCACCGCGGCCTGGGTACGCGCCGAATCGTGGTTGCCGCGGACGAACACGTACGGCACCTTCAGGGCGGCGATCGACGACACGTAGGAGTCTTCCGGCTCGCTGCCCCAGTCGGTGATGTCGCCGGTATCGATGATCAGGTTGATGTTGAACTGCTGAACGACCGTCCGTACCACCGACCAGGCGGCCGGATTGAGGTGCATGTCAGAGATGTGCAGTACCCGGATCGTCGAGTTGTCCGGCTCGTACACCGGCAGTGTGGACATCGTGTCGTAGAGCTTGCCGACGTTGCCCACCAGCCGTTGCAGTTCGAGGCGGTACGCCTCGTACTGGCCGGCGATGCGCCGGGCGTCGCCGACGACGGCCGGCGCGTTGATCAGCAGCCCTTCGTAGCGTGGCTCCTCGATGGCACTCGGCCGGAACGTCGCGAGCGAGATGAGCGCGGTGCCGGCGAGGATGGCCAGCGACAGGCCGCCCGCGGTCGCCACCCGCCGCATCGAGCGGTACAGCAGCGCGGCGAGTGCCATCGCCCCGAGTACGGACACCCCGGCAACCTGGAAGGCCAGGCGCATCATCGCGTTGCGCACGTCCTCCACGGCGCCGCCGCTGGCCCGCGCGAGCGCGTTCGGGTTGGTCACCAGGGCCTTCGTGCGCTGTTGGTCGAGCGCGGTGAGCTGGATCGACAGGTGTGCCGGGCCGGAATGGCTGGCCAGGTGCAGGGAGCCCAGCGGCGGGAGCCCCACGTCCGTCCCGCCATCCAGGGCAGGGGTGATGGCGAACTGTGCGTGGAACGGCCCGACGTCGGCGTAGACCCGCCCGGCCACCAGTACGCCCAGGATCATGCCGACCGCCGCGACGGCGAGAATGCCGAGCAGTCGGCCTGCGCGCCGGACTTCGCGGTGGCGCGTGGCCCGCACACCGGGGGCAAGGCGTCGGCTCAGGACCCGCAGGCCGGGGTCCAGGCGGCGCCGGGCGGCAGTGAGCCAGCCATGGCTGAAGAGGTCCTCGTACGGCGGCACGCGATCTATAGTGCCCGACAGTCAGCTACGATCCGCCCCTCCCGCACCGGAGACGACGATCCGGATGATTTGATCATCGTCCGGTTTGGGGGCGCCCCGACCGTCACGGTTGGACGTGGAGATCCACAGCGAGCCGTCGGGGGCCACGGTGGCGGCGCGCAGCCGACCGTACGCCTTGGTGAGGAGTGGGGTGGGGGCGCCGAACGTCGCGCCGCTCGGGGTGATCTCGGTCAGCCACAGCCGCTGGCCTCTGAGGCACGCCGTGGCGAGTACCTTCCCGGCGACGACGGCCGCTCCGGAGCAGGACGCCTCGGACGGCTTCCACTGCAGGATCGGGTCGACGAAGCGGGCATCGTGCGCCACGCCCTCCACCTCGGGCCAGCCGTAGTTCTTGCCAGCCTCGATGACGTTGACCTCGTCCCACGTGTCCTGGCCGTACTCCGTGGCGTACAGGCGCTTGGCCGAGTCCCACGCCAGCCCCTGCACATTACGGTGACCGTAGGAGTAGACCAGGTTGTTGAACGGGTTCCCCGGCGCAGGCTTGCCGTCCGGCGTCATGCGCAGAATCTTCCCACCGAGGTCGTTCTGATCCTGTGACCGGCCACGCTGGCCGGCCTCGCCGGTGGTCGCGTAGAGGAACCCGTCGGGGCCGAACGCCAGCCGCCCCCCGTTGTGGATGCCGCCTGACGGGATGCCGGTGACGATCGGCTCGGGCTTACCGCCAAGGGTCAGCTTGGCGATGCGGTTGTCGGTCGCGGTCGTGTAGTACACGAAGATGGTCTTGTCAGTGGCGTAGGCGGGGGAGACGGCGAGACCCATCAACCCGCCCTCGCCCGCCGGGACGACCTCGTCGATGGTCTGGACGGGGGAGACCTTGAGACCGTCGGGACCGCCGTCCGGACCGAGCTTGAGGATCCGCCGGCTGTTGCGCTCCGTGACCAGCGCGGCGCCGTCGGGCAGGAAGGCGATCTCCCAGGGCACTTCCAGGTGCTTGGCCAGGACCGTGGTGACCACGCTCAGGTCGCCTCGGCCAGGGCTGGCCGAGGACGAGGGCGTCGGCAGTTTGGGTGGCGAGCCGGCCTGATCAGGCGGGGGCGGCCCGAAGGAGCAGCCGGTGACGATCAGGCTCGCGACCAAGGCGCCGACGATCGCCCGGGCGGCAGCCGTGGCTCGTGCCCGCTGGTTGCCGTCTATGAGCCGCTCGGCGGTGGGGGCGATCACGCCGTCCAGCCTAACTGCCCAGTGCCGCGGTTTTGTGGGACGCGGCGAAGGGCCGAAACGACCCGGCGATACCGTCGGTATCCGTGAAGATATGGATTCCCCATGAGGTCGGTCTGTCCCTCCTCGGTGAACTGACCCCGCAGACGACGGTCGAGGTGTTCGCCGGCGACGACACCGGCCTGCCATCCGACCCCGCGACGGTCGAGTTCTGGTCGCCACCGTTCCTGTCGACCGGTGACACGTCGGGCTTGCTCGAGAAGATGCCCCGGTTGCGGGTGGTGCAGCTACTGTCGGCGGGCGCGGACGCCTGGGTCGGCCTGATACCGGCCGGGGTCACACTCTGCGACGCCCGGGGCGTGCATGACTCGTCGACCTCCGAGTGGGCGGTCACGGCGATGCTGGCGTACCTGCGGGACTTCCCGAAGTTCGTGCAGGCGCAGGAGCGGCGGGATTGGGCGTACGGGCCCACCGATGAGCTGGCCGCCAAGCGGGTACTGATCGTGGGTGCCGGTTCGATCGGCGCGGCCATCGCCCGCCGGCTGGAGCCGTTCGAGGTGTCGCTGACGCTGGTCGCCCGCCACGCGCGCGACGGCGTCCACGGCGTCGACGAACTGCCCCGGCTGCTACCCCTCGCCGACGTGGTGGTGCTCGTCGTGCCGCTGACGCAGGCGACGACCGGCCTGGTCGACGCCGACTTTCTCGCCGCGATGCCCGACGGGGCGCTGCTCGTCAATGCGGCCCGCGGTCCGGTCGTCGACACCGGGGCGCTGACGGCCGAGTTGGCGACCGGACGCATCGCCGCGGCGGTCGACGTGACCGACCCCGAGCCGCTGCCGGCCGATCATCCTCTCTGGGACATGCCCAACCTGCTGCTGACGCCGCACGTCGCCGGCTCGGTGCGCGGGCTGCTACCCCGGGCGTACCGGCTCATCGGCGAGCAGGTACGCCGGTTCGCAGCCGGGCGGCCGCTGGAGAACGTCGTGACCGACGGTTATTGAGCGGTCTCCTCGGACCCGGTGGTCTTGTCCGTGGCGGTGGTCTCATCCGTCGCCGTGCCGGAGAACGTCGCCAGTTCGGCGGCGCCGACCGCGGGCAGCCGGACCTGACGTCCGGTCGTCAAGACCGCGTAGACGTGCTTGCGGTCTGCGGGCACCAACGCGGCAACGTGCGACCAGGGTACGAGCCGCGAGCCGAACAGGGCACGGATACGGAGCCCGGCCGGCCCCACGTCGGTGCCGGCCCGCCAGCCCCACACCGCGATGAGGATCGGCACCAGGGCGATCGGCAGCAGGTACGCGTGCGACGTGGCAAGCGGTATAGCGCCGAAGAACGCGACGACGGCGGCGATGGTAATCGCGGCGTTGTACCGGAACTTTTGTAGGCGCACGTCGTCATCGTCCCACCCGCGCGGAGGCGTGATTCAGGGCAGCCCCGACTTGTCATAGGCAGCCACCATACTGATGTGGTCCGTCTCACACCTCCGCGTCGAAAGGTCCAAGCGATGACCGTCGTAGTCGCGATCGGCACCGGCAAGGGTCTGTTTCTGGCCAGCAGCGAGGACGACCGCAAGAGCTGGGAAGTCTCTGGCCCACACTTCCCGATGACGGCTGTTTACTCCGTGGCGATCGACACCCGTCGGCAGCGGCCGCGGCTGCTGGCGGGTGTGACCAGCTCCCATTTCGGCCCGAGCGTCGCGATCAGCGATGACCTGGGCGAGTCCTGGCAGGAACCGGAGCGGGCACCGGTGGCGTTCCCGGCCGACACCGGGATCGCGCTGGAGCGGGTCTGGCAGCTCAGCCCTGGCCCGGCGAGCCAGCCCGACCGCGTCTACGCCGGCACCCAACCGTCGGCGCTGTTCGTCTCCGACGACGCAGGCGTGACGTTCGAGCTGGTTCGAGCATTGTGGGATCACCCGGACCGCAAGCAGTGGGGCGGCGGCTTCGGCGGTCAGGCCATCCACACCGTCCTCCCCGACCCCACTGACCCGGCCAAGGTACTGGTGGCCATGTCGACGGGCGGGGTCTACCGCACCACCGACGCGGGCGTGACCTGGGCGCCGAGCAACACCGGCGTCAAGGCGTACTTCCTGCCTGATCCGTATCCCGAGTTCGGGCAGTGCGTGCACAAGGTCGCCCGACACCCCGACCGACCCGATCAGTTCTTCCTGCAGAACCACCACGGCGTCTACCGTTCCGACGACGCCGGCGCGACCTGGCAGTCCATCGCGGACGGCCTGCCCAGTGACTTCGGCTTCACCATGCTGGCGCATCCTCATCGGCCGGGAGTGATCTACACGTTCCCGTTGACCGCCGACGGACACCGCTATCCGCCCGACTTCCGCTGCCGGGTCTACCGCAGTGAGGACGCCGGCGCGAGCTGGACCCCGCTGTCGGACGGCCTGCCCACCGAGCCGTTCTACCCATCCGTTCTGCGGGACGCCATGGGCGCGGACGACGCCGACCCGGCTGGGATCTATTTCGGCACCCGATCCGGCGAGGTGTACGCCAGCGCCGACGAAGGGGATTCGTGGCGGCAGATTGCCGGGCACCTGCCTGACGTCCTCTGCGTACGGGGGGCCGTGGTTTCATGATCACCGTTTTGGTTCCCGGTGCACTCCAGGTCGACGCTGACGGTGCGGCCCGGCTATCCGTTCGGGCCACGGGCACGTTAAGTGTCGTTTTCGAGGAGGTCGCCCTTCGCTGGCCACGCCTTGCCAGGCGCATCTGTGACGAACGCGGACAATTGCGCCGCTACGTGAATGTCTATGTGGACGGTGAAGAGTGCCGAGCAGTGTCTGGCCTGGAAACCCCGGTGAAGGACGGCGCGGAGATTCTGGTGTTGCCGTCGGTGGCAGGCGGCTGACAAGGTAGTCGGAGTGAGTAGCGGAGAGAGCTGGACTCGTAGCGCGGATTCGGCCGTTCCGGAGCAGCGCGGCGGAGACGAGCGTTGGTCTGCATACGGCGATGGTGGCTCGCGGGACCGCGCCCCCGGGGACCGCGCCTCCGGGGACCGCGCCTCCGGGGAGCGGGCGATCGACGACGCGGAACTACTCCCATCGCACGGTTCGGCCGCTGAGCCGAAGCCCGCTCGCGCCCGCTGGCGCGACCTGAGTCGCTCCGTGCTGCGGAAGGAGCCGGCGCCACCGGCCGAGGACCTCGGCGAAGAGGCCTACTGGTCCTACCTGCGTGGTAGCCGTGGTCGCTCCCCACTGGAGGACGACGCCGAGCAGCGAGACAGTCGGGCCGCCGTCGAACCGCGAACCCGGGAGGCTCCACGGACGTCGGAGATGGCCCCGCGGACGACGGGGCTGGCTCCGCCGAAGACGGAGCTGGATCCACGGACGACGGAGCTGGCCCCGCCGATG
>JAOPWA010000645.1 GCA_025965915.1 Dactylosporangium sp.
TGTCCGCGATGGCCGGATCATCGCGGACGGTGAGAATCTGGCCGTCGAGGGCGTACCGACGGTAGACGCGACCGGGCTGCTCGTCCTGCCGGGGCTCGTCGACGTCCATGTGCATCTGCGTGAACCCGGCATGACCGAGAAGGAGGACTTCGCCAGCGGCACCCGCGCCGCCGCGGCGGGCGGGGTCACCACCGTCGTCGACATGCCGAACACCTCCCCTCCGGTCGCGACGGCGCAGCGTTACCGGCAGAAGATCGACCTGGTGACGAACAAGGCCTACGTCGACTTCGGCCTGTACTGCATGCTCGACCACGACAACGCCGATGAGATCGCCGGGATGGCCGAACTGGGCGCCATGGGGTTCAAGCTCTTCATGGGGCAGACCACCGGGGACAACCGCTGCCCGAACGACGCCGCGATCTTCCGCGGTCTCGAAGCCGCGGCCGCGACTGACCTCGTGGTCGGCGTGCACGCCGAAAACGACCACCTGCTGCGCATGTTCGGCGACCGCCTACGGGCGTCCGGTCGTACGGACCCCCGCGCGCACCTCGAAGGGCGGCCGGCGTTCGTCGAGGTGGAAGCCGTCACCCGCATCGTCACCATGGCCACCGAGGCGAAGACCAAGCTGCACATCCACCATCTGTCCACCGCCGCCGGCCTGCAGCGGGTACGCGACCTGCGCGCCGCAGGGCACCGGGTCAGCGTCGAGGTCCTCGTCGCGCACCTGCACCTGGACGACAACGCATACGACACGTACGGCAACCTCATCAAACTCAACCCGCCCATCCGGCCCGCGGCGGACGTCGAGGCACTCTGGGCAGGCCTCGGTCGAGGCGACATCGACGTCATCGCCACCGACCACGCGCCGCATACCGCTGCCGAGCAGGCCGAACCGGACGTGTGGAAGGCGTACGGGGGGTTCATCGGGGTCGAGACCATGCTGCCACTGCTCCTCACCGCCGCGGCGCAGGGCAGGATGACCGTCGAGGACATCGTCCGGTTGTGCTCGTACGCACCTGCCCGGAGATGGTCGATGGCAGCCAAGGGCCAGGTCACGCCCGGCTTCGACGCCGATCTCGTCCTGGTCGACCCCAAGACCCGGGCGGTCGTGGACGGCACGTCGATGCACTCCAAGCACAACGTCACCCCGTACGAGGGCTGGGCGCTGACGGGAGCGGTCGTGGCCACGTACCTGCGCGGCGGATTGATCTACGAGAAGGGCGCGATAATCGGCGATCCGGCAGGCCTGCAGGTTCGTCCCGCACGGGCGCCGCTCACGACCGCCGGCGCGTGAAGGTTCGCGCGACATGGGCCCGGACCAGTGGCGAGACAACGAAGGGGAAACGTGAGCACTCCACAGGTGAGCCTGCGCAGCGGTACCGGCGACGGCGCGGAGACGACGCTTCGTGCCGTGACGCGATGCGAGGAGGAATCCGGCCTGCCGGCACCGGCGGAAGGATCCGCACGGCCGCCGGCAGTGATCGCGGGCATCGGCACCACCGCGGCACACGCATTGCAGGGCCGGCTGCTCCTGGACGCTCTCGCCAGGGAGCACATCGAGCTGGAGCAGGCGATGCCCTTCGACGACCCCGAAGCGCTGATCGCCGACACCGGTTGGGAGCTCGCACTGGTGCTGAGCCCGTGGAAGAAGGTCGTCGCCGAGCGGATGGACTCGCTGACCGCCTCGGCCACCGGAACAGGTGTCGTCGACACGATCGTCCGGAACCGCGGGCGCTCGGTAGGTGTCAACACCAACTGCTGGGCGGCGCAGGCCGCGATGGAGACGGTCATGGGCGGCCGGAGCCCCGACAGCGTCCTCGTCCTCGGGGCCGGTGGGTCTTCGAACTCCGTGGCGCTGGCCGCCAGGAGGGCGTGGCCACATGCTCGCCTGGTCGGCAGCGCGCGGAACTCCGCGGCGCTGGCCGAATGGGCGTTCCGGTTCGGCGCCGACGGCGTGGCACCGGCCGACCTCCTCGGGAAGTTCGGCGCCGCGCCGCCTTCGCTGATCATCAACACCACGACGTGGGGCGAGACGGACGCTTCTGAAGGCGCAGAGTTCGCGTTCCCATTCGACGGACTGGCGACGCCCGGCAACAGTTTCTTCGACCTCAACAACCGGACCTCGTCGCTTCAGACCGCGGCACTGCGAGCAGGCATGAATGTCATGTCGGGCACATTCATGCAACGAGTCACCAACGCCTGCCGGGCGGCGCTTCTGAAGGCGACGACGTCGTGACCGCCCCCGGCGTCACCTCGGGCGGAGAGCCCAATGCGCGCGAGCGGGTCTACCGATATCTCCGGCAGCGGATCATGACCGGCGAGTACGGCGGAGGCATCCGCCTGGTCGAAGAGCAGATCGCCGAGGAACTGGGCGTCAGCCGTACCCCGATCCGCGAGGCGCTGCAACGTCTGACCAGTGAAGGACTGGTGCTGCGGGTCAGGCGCGGCCAGCTGATCGTGGTCGAGGTCGACGCGGAAGCCCGCGCTGAACTGCACCTGCTCCGCTGCGCCTTCGACGAGGTGGTGGCCAGGATGCTCACGCAGCGAGCCGGCCGGGTGAACTGGGCGTCGTTGTACGAGTTGTTGACGCCGCTGGAGACGTCCATCCGGATTCACGGCATCGGCAGTTCCCAGTTCTCGATGGCCCATCTCGATCTGCACGTGGCCATCAACCGTGCCGCCCTCTCTTCGGTGACTTCGTCCTTTCTGGAGCGCCAGGCATTTCTCTATCCCACTGACGACTACGTCCAGCAACCGGGGCACGAGCCGGTGGCCCAACACCGTGCCCTGCTCGACGACCTCTCCAGCGGAGACCTCGAGCGCGCGACGACGGCTGTTCGAGTCCACGCGCTGCGCGGATTCGGCAACGCCACGCTCGACGAACCGACTCGAACATTCCAGGCCTAAGGAGCCTCTCATGCCCGACACCGTCATCATGTTCGTCAACGGCCAGGCGATGAGCGGAGGTGAACTCAACGACGCTCTCGCCTCCGCGCGGTTCCTCGGACCGGTCCGCACCGCGCCGCAGTACCGGTTCTTCTCCTTCCAGGACGTCTTCCCCGGACTGGCCCCGGTGTCGCAGGGCGGCTGGTCCGTTCCCGGAGAGATCTACGAAATCTCCTACACCGATCTCCGCGAGAAGCTCCTGCCGCGCGAGCCGGCGGAGCTCGAACTATCTGTCATCAGGCTCGAGGACGGACGGGGCTCGCTGAGCATGGTCTGCCGCGAGATTCCCAGCGATCGTGAGAACGTCTGCGAGATCACCGCGGCGGGCGGCTGGCGTGACCACATCGCCTCGCTCTCCACCGGCCGGTCGTGATGGGAATCCTGGCGGCGACAGCCGGTCCGGGCATCGCGGGCCACTACCTGCCGTCCACTCCGGACACTATTTCCTGGGGCACGCTGCCCACCCCCGCGACACCGCCTGTGCTCGAGGTGGACGACGGTGACGTTGTCACCTTCGACACCGTCTCCTCAGAGGGGCTCATGGAGGATCAGGGGCGGGACCCCGTCTCCTACTTCGGCCGTTTCGGTGTACCCCGCCATGCCATTCTCGACGAAGCCGTGGAGATCGCGGCCTCCGGCCTCAAACGGGAGTCGCAGGCCTTGGGCCCGCACATCGTGCACGGTCCCGTGCGGGTCCGCGGCGCGGAGGCGGGTGACTGGCTGAGGGTCGACTTCCTCGATCTGCGACCCCGCGTCCCGTACGGGATCATCTCGAGCCGGCATCAGCGAGGATGCCTCCCCGGGCAGCTGCCACGGAACGACGACGGAACCGCACCCGCTGTTTTCAGTCGTTTCTGCCGTCTCTCGGATGACGAGACCCACGCGGTGTTCGACTACCGCACCGGACGAGCATCGATCGAGCTGTCCCCGTTCATGGGGCTGTGCGGGGTGACACCGACGGGCGAAACCCCATTGAGCACGATTCCTCCCGGCCCTTTCGGGGGCAACATGGACATGCGTGAAATCGTCGCCGGGTCGTCCCTGTTCCTGCCCGTGCAGATCCCCGGAGCCGGCTTCTTCCTGGGGGATCCGCATTTCGCGCAGGGCAACGGCGAAATCGCGCTCACCGCGCTGGAAGGTTCGCTCCGCGCCACGGTCCGGCTGTCGGTGGCAAAGCCAGGTCCGGGCCTGCTGTCCGCGGAACGCGCGGCCTGGCCGGTCGCGGAGACCGAAGACCACTGGATCATCCTCGGCATGCACGAGGACCTCAACGAGGCCATGCGCCGATGCGCGCAGCTCTCGGTCCGGTTCGTCGCGGAGCAGACCGGCATGACCGAGAACGAGGCGTACCTGTATCTCAGCGCCGCCGGCGACTTCTCCGTCTCACAGGTTGTCGACATCGTCAAGGGCGTGCACTGCATGATCCGCAAGGAAGACTTCGGGATGCACGGGGGCTGGTGGAACCCCAGCGCGACACGTTGGGAGAGTCATGGGGCCTGACACCGCCGAACCCGGCCGGGAAGCGAACGAGCGGCCTTCTCCGTCGCGGGTTCTGTTCAAGGGCGGATTCGTCGCCGACACGCAGGCTCGCTTGCTCGTGCGCGCCGACGTGCTCGTTGAAGACGAGCGCATCGTGCAGGTCGTCGGTGAGGGCGTCAGCGTCCCCGAAGCCGAGCGCGTGCTCGATGTCCGCGACTGCCTCGTCCTGCCGGGCTTCGTCAACGCGCACACGCATTCCTACGCCACGCTGTCCCGGCATGTCGGCAACGGGTTGCCGCTGGAGCCCTGGATGGTCCACACCTGGGCCAACACCAACGGCCGCACCGCGGAGGAGACGAAGCTCAGCGCGCTACTGACGGCGCTGGAGGCGGTGAAGACCGGCACCACCGCGCTGCTCGACCACCTCGGCGGCGACGTGATGACCACGTCGGCGGCGCTCGAAGCCTTTGACGAACTGGGCATCCGCGCGTCGGTCGCTCCGATGATCTCCGACCTGGCGCTGCCCGACACCGTCGGCGTTCCCGCCGACCAGTGGCCCGCCGCGGCCCGTGCGAATTCGCCGGCCTTCCTTCCGGCGAATGCCGACGACCTGCTCGCGCGGACCGAGGAACTGCACCGCACCTGGCACGGGCGCAACGGCAGGATGGCGGTCTTCCTGGGCCCATCAGCTCCTCAGCGGTGCAGCACCGGCCTGCTCGAGCGGTGTGCCGAACTCGCGGAAAAGCTGGACATGGGGGTGCACACCCACCTGCTTGAGAGTCGGGCTCAGGCCGCGATTCCGCCACCGCCCGGTGCGCGGTCGTGGGTCGACCACCTCAAGTCGGTGGGTCTGCTCTCGCCCCGACTCAGCGTCGCGCACGGCGTGTGGCTGGACGGGGACGACATCGCCGATCTCGCCGAGTCAGGCGTCACGATCGTGCACAACCCGCAAAGCAACCTCCAACTCGGCAGCGGCATCGCCGAGCTCGAGCAATGGCGCAGTCACAACGTGCCGGCCGCGCTCGGCACCGACGGCGTCAACTGCGGTGGCTCGATGGACATGCTCAGCTCGATGCGCCTGGCCGCGATCCTGCATCGTCCCGGACAGGCCGACCCCGCGAAGTGGGAGTCAGCCTGGTCCGTGTTGGAGCTAGCCACCCGGGCCGGCGCCCAGGCGTTGGCGCTGGCCGATGTCGGCACGCTGCACGCCGGCATGAAGGCAGACTTGAGTGTCTTCGACCTACGGACAAGCGCTTTCGCCACCCATGAGGATCCACTGGCCTCGCTGGTGTTCAGCAGCTATGACCACCGCGCACGCTGGGTCATGGTCGGTGGTCACCTCATCGTCGACGACGGCATCGTAGCGACCGTCGACGAGGACGCGATCGTCGCCGAGGCGGCCGAGATGCACCGGCATCTGCTACGCCGCAATGACAAGTACGCCGAACTGGCGCGTGCCCAGCAAACCTTCCTCACCCGCGTGTCCGCCGAAGCCACACCACCACGCGAAATCATGGCCTTCAGGCGGCAGTCGCGCCAGCCCTGAAGATCCATGTTCGGTCGGAGCAACGGGCGAGGCAAGGGATCGCCGTCGACGAGCGGGCGTTGATCGGCGAGACGAACGGCGGCGCCGTGGGCCGGGTGTGGGTGCCAGAAAATCGGGTTACCTTACGCAGCCTGCGAGTACTCGCCGATCAGGCCACCGAGACGATCGCGCCGCACCTGCGGGTGTCGATTATTACGTCCGAGCTGGTCAGGCGGCGTGTGCGCCGGCGACCGATCCTGGGCGGATTGATCAACGAATATTCGCAGGCAGCGTAGCCGAACCCACTTTACGGGCCTCACCCGGTCCAGGTCAGCTCGCGCGTACGCCCTGGAGCCCGACGTACGCGCCGCCAGCGCGCAGCAGCTCCTCGTGCGTGCCCATCTCCGCGATGCGTCCCTGGTCGAGTACGACGATACGGTCGGCGCCGCGGATCGTAGAGAGCCGATGCGCGACGACGAACGTGGTCCGGCCGTGCATCAGCCGGGCCAGCGCGTCCTGGATGAGCGCCTCGGAACGGGTGTCTAGCGCCGAGGTCGCTTCGTCGAGAATCAGCACACGCGGGTCACGGATCAGCGCGCGGGCGATGGCCAGCCGCTGCTTCTGCCCGCCGGACAGGCGCGCCCCGCGCTCGCCGATGACCGTGTCCAACCCGTGGGGCAGGCGTTCGATGAACTCCAAGGCGTGCGCCTCGTGCAGGGCATCACGCAGATCCTGCTCGGACGCGGCGTCCAGCCCGTAAGCGACGTTCTCCCGTACGGTGCCCTCGAACAGGATCGACTCCTGCGGCACGATCGAGATGAACCGTCGGTATGAACGCAGATCCAGCGTCTGCATGTCGGCGCCGTCGAGCAGGATGCGCCCAGCTGACGGGCGCAGGAATCCGATGACCAGGTTGAGCACGGTCGACTTACCGGCCCCGGAGGCGCCCACCAGCGCGACCGTCTCGCCTGGGGCCACCTCGAAGGTGAGTTCCTCGACCGCTCTTTCGGCCGCCTCGGGATAGCCGTACGTCACCGCCTGGAATTGGAACCCGCCTCGGACCCGAGCCACCTCCGCCTTGCCTGCGTTGTCCTCGATGTCCGGCGCCTGCAGCACCTCACCGACCGACCGCAGGGACTCCAGGCCCTTGCCGATGACCGGGGCGAGGCTCATTAGCGCGGTTGTGGAGCCGGTGAGAGTCGCGAAGAACGCGCTGAGCATCACGACGTCGCCAGCGCTGACACCGAACGCCCCGCTGTACGCCACCCACGCCGAGGCGGCCAGGAAACCGACGCCCAGCGTGTTCAGGGTGATCCACGACAATGCGCCGAACCGGCCGTTGAGCAGGTCTAGGCGCAGGCCGGCGTTGAACACCCGGCGAAGCGAGGTGTCGACGCGCCTGATGGCGTCCTTCTCCAGCCCGTGCGCGCGGGTGATGGGGATCAACGCGGTCATCTCGACAATCCGCGAGGACAGTCGCTCGACCTCACGGCGGAACGATTCGTTGTTGGTGCGCAGCCGGCTACGCAGCCGCATCACGAGCACCGCCGCAACCGGCACCACGATCAGGAACGCCGGCAGGAAGAGCGGTGCCCGCAACCCGATGACGATCAGCCCGCCGCTCAGGCCGGCGATCGCGGCCAACCCGTTGTCGGCGGACTGTTGCACCGCCTGCTCGACGGTTTCGACGTCGCGGATCACCTTCGCCTGCAGCACTCCGGAGCTGACCTGCGAGTGGTAACCGATCGACAGTTCCTGCAGTCGCCGGCACAGAGCGAAGCGCACGTTGGTGCTCATCCGGCGTACCGCGCGGCTCACGCAGCGCACGTAGAGCAGGTGGCCCGGATAATTCAACAGCAACAGGCCGAGCAGAAGCCCGCAGTTGAGCCACAGCCGCGCGATCGGCTGGTGCATCACGACGATGTCGATCACGTTGGCGGTGACCAGCGGCAGCAGCCAGGTCGGACTGTGCTTGATGAAGAAGGCGACCGTACCCAAGGCCAGCCGGGCGCGGTCACCGCGCAGCAGACAGACGAGGGTACGCAATGGATGCTCACCCTGGTAATGATGGTCGAGCGGGCTGGGCGGCGGCGCCATGTCTCACTCCTGGCCGGGATGTCGGGCCCACCGCGATGGTCTCATGAGACTCGCCGAATGCGAATCCCTGCCGTCGAGGCGACGATCGCTGGGCCGACGACGCAGACCGGAAATGGCTATGGCCGCGAGGGTAGCCGACTCTGTTGCGTTGAGGGTTGGCATGATCCAGGCAGGCTTGGGCTGTGAAGTCGTCGGGCGCTGTTGCGTTAAGCCATCGCGCGATCTTGACGCCGCAGATTTTCCGCCACGAGCCTGAAGACGGGCGCCAAGACAGCCATCAGTCGCCGAACACTGCTGGCACTAGGACCGTTTCTGTCCCGACTTATAGACCGAGTTGAGTGGCCGAATTCATCTCACAAGAAGTTCTGCGGCCAGTGATCTTGAAAATCGCTTAATGCAACAGCGCCCTTCACAACCCAAGCCTGCCTCGATCACGCCAACGCTCAACGCAACAGTGCCCGTCCGGCTTCCACATCGACACCGCCAGTAACGTGAAGCTGCGCAACTGCGAGGCGGCCTGGGGCGCGAACCACCCCGGAGTACTTCCGGTACGCCTTCGCCAGCAGCCGAACCGAGAACCTCGTGGTCGACAACCTCATCGGCGAGTCTGCGGACCCGTCCCGTTACGAGCCCCACCCCAGCAACCGATTGGCGGTTCTCCATGCCTCACTCCCGACGTGATCTTTCCGACGGCTGGACCCTGACCCTCGGCGACGGAGCGACACCGCAGGCGCGAGATCACGTCCCCGTTCCGGTGCCGGCCACCGTCCCCGGCTGCGTGCACACCGACCTGCTCGACGCCGGCCTGATCCCGGACCCCTACCTCGACCTCAACGAGATCGCGGTCGACTGGATCGGAAGGCAGTCGTGGCGGTACGAGACGACCTTCCAATGGACACCCGATCCCTCGGCGGATCAGGTCGACCTGGTCTGCGCCGGTCTGGACACCGTGGCGACCGTCCTGGTCAACGACGTCGAGGTGGGCGGCACCCGCAACATGCACCGCTCCTACCGGTTCCCGGTGCGGCACCTGCTGCGCGAAGGCGAGAACCATCTGATCGTGGTGTTCGACTCCGCCTGGGACTACGCCGAGCAGATTCGCGACGAACTGGGCGACCTGCCGAACGCGTACCCGGCTCCGTTCAACTTCATCCGCAAGATGGCGTGCAACTTCGGCTGGGACTGGGGTCCCTCCCTGGTGACCGCGGGAATCTGGCGGCCGATCATCCTGGAGTCGTGGTCGGCGGCCCGACTGGAGGTGGTTCGGCCGGTGGTGTCGGTGGAGGGTGGCGGCGGTCGGGTCCGGTTCCTTGTCGACGTCGCCCGTGCCGGCAGCCTCGGCGAGGACGGCCCGTTGCGCCTACGAGCCACCGTCGCGGGGGTCACCCGCGAGGTCGACGTGCCGGCCGACAGCAACCACGTCGCCGTCGACGTCCTGGTGCCGGCGCCGGACCTGTGGTGGCCGCACGGCCTCGGCGCCCAGCCGCTGTACGACGCCACCGTCGAGCTGACGGGCCCGGACGGTGCCACCCTGCAGACGTGGGGCAAGCGGATCGGCTTCCGCACCGTCCGGCTCGACACTAGCCGCGACGAGCAGGGCACCCCCTTCACCCTGTACATCAATGACGTGCCCGTCTTCGCCCGCGGCGCCAACTGGATCCCAGATGACTGCTTTCCGACGCGGGTCACCGCGCAGCGCTACCGCGCCCGTCTGACCCAGGCCAAAAACGCCAACCTCGACCTGCTGCGAGTCTGGGGCGGTGGCATCTACGAGAGCGACGACTTCTACGACGCCTGCGACGAACTGGGGCTGATGGTCTGGCAGGACTTCCTGTTCGCCTGCGCCGCGTACCCCGAGGAGAGTCCCGTCCGGGAGGAGGTGGAGGCGGAGGCCCGGGAGAACGTGGCGCGGCTGATGCCGCACGCCAGCCTGGTGCTGTGGAACGGCAACAACGAGAACATCTGGGGCTGGTTCGACTGGAACTGGCAGGACGCGATCGGGGATCGCACCTGGGGGGCCGGCTACTACCTCGACGCTCTGCCCAAAGCGGTGGCCGAGACCGACCCCAGCCGCCCCTACTGGCCGGGCAGCCCATACTCCGGCTCCATGGACCTGCACCCGAACCTCGACCAGCACGGCCTGCGCCACATCTGGGACGCCTGGAACCAGCGGGACTACACCGTATACCGCAGCTACAAGCCGCGCTTCGTGGCGGAGTTCGGGTTTCAGGGTCCGCCCACCTGGTCGACGCTGCGCCGCGCCGTGCACGAGACGCCCCTGGCGGCAGACTCGCCGGGGGTGCTGCATCACCAGAAGGCAACCGACGGCAACGGCAAGATGATGCGCGGACTCGCGCCGCACCTTCCGCCGCCGCGCGACTTCGACGACTGGCACTTCCTCACCCAGCTCAACCAGGCCCGGGCGATCACGTTCGGAGTCGAGCACTTCCGATCGCTGCGGCCGTGGTGCATGGGCGTGGTGGTGTGGCAGCTCAACGACTGCTGGCCCGTCTCCTCGTGGGCGGCCGTCGACGGCGACGGTCGCCGCAAGCCGCTGTGGTACGCGCTGCGCCGCGCCAACGCTCCGCAGTTGCTCACCATCCAGCCCCGCTCCGACGGACTGGCGGTCGTCGGGGTCAACGACGGCACGGTGCCGTGGCGCGGCCCCGTGACGATCCGCCGGATGACGCTGGACGGGAAGGTCCTGGCCGAGTATGAGACCCGTCTCGTGGTGGACCGCCTCAGCCAGTCGAGCGTCGACGTCCCGGCAGCCGTGGCGACCCCGTCAGCGGCCGACCGTGAGATCATCGTGGCCACCACCCCTACCACCGGCCACCGGGCGTACTGGACCTTCGTCGAGGACAAGGACTTGCGGTACGAACCCGCGGGCCTGCAGGTCACGACGGCCGCTTCGGCGCAGGGCGTACGGGTCACGGTGACGGCCCGGACCTTCACCCGCGACATCTGCCTGTTCGCCGACCGGCTGGAACCCGATGCCACCGTCGACGACATGCTGGTCACGCTGCTGCCGGGAGAGACACACAACTTCATCGTGCAGGGCGTCGCACACGTCGACGCGACCGCGCTGACCGGACCCGTGCTGCGCTGCGTGAACGACGTCGTAGCACCGTCGACGTCTAACGCCTCCCAGCCGCCCGACTGATCTCCAACTACGGAGCACACGGGCGGCCGTTTGCGACCGCAGAATCGAGGCTTATAAATGAGAAGCAGCAGGTCACAGACCTGCGGTCCAGGTCGGAGCAGCGGGTTGGGAAACCGATGCTCTATCCCCTGAGCTACGAGGGCGACGGGCACTAGGTTGCCTGCCAGCGGCTATCAGCGTGCGTCAGGGACGCTCACCGCCTATCAGCAGCAGCGACGCTGGCCGGCGATCGCACACCGATCGCACGCACCGCTGTTGACGGCCTGGCGACGACCCGTCACCGCCGTCGAACCGGCCACGGCGAAGGAGTTCTCGGCAGCCAGCAGGCGCGAGCGGTCAGGTCCGGGCGTCCGCGACGTGGGACCGTCAGACGGGACCGCCCGCGCCGATCGGGTACGGCGCGGCCCGACTGCTACGTCTGCGCGGACAGGCGGAACGACTGGGCGGCGGTGCCGTTGCAGGTGTACTGGCCGAGTTGCACGCTGTCGGCGGTCGACGCGCCGGGCGTGTCGAGGCACTTACCGCTGTTGCGGTTCACGAAGTGGTAGTAGCCACCGCTCTCAGCCACCGGAAGCCACTGCTGGTTGGCGCCACCGGCGTAGCTCCACAGCTGCAGCTTCGCGTTGTCGGCGATGGACCGGTCGGTCACGTCGGCGACCTTGGTGCTGTCCAGCCTGCTGGCGATGCGCACGTAGCCGTTCGTGGTCGGCTGGAGCTGGAACTGCTGGGCCCCGCTGGTGTTGCAGGCGTACTGCTGGACCGGCGTGCCGTTTGCCGACCCGGCACCGCGTACGTCGACGCATTTGGCGCTGTTCTTGTTCACCACGGAGTACCACGTGGCCGGCGAGATCGGACCGGTGCTCGGTGACGGCGTCGCCGGCGGTGACGTCGGGGCCGACGCGCCGCCCAGCCACAGGAGGCCTTGGATCACGAGCTGGTTCTGGGCCGGACTGTCGAACGTCGAGGACAGGCGTGTGTTCGTCGAGTAGTCCATGGCGTTGTGCCCGAAGTTCGCGTAGATCATCTTGTAGTGCCGGTTGGTCCACACGATCGGGTAGTAGCCGCTGTACCAGGTCTGATTCGGGTCGGTGCCGACCGGAAACGTGCTCGGGTCCATCGAGGCGAGGATGTCGATGTCCGGGTTCTGGCGCAGGTCGTTGGCCCAGGAGTACCACTCACTGGTCGAGGACCGGATGGTGGTGGCCAGCCCGGCCGTGGCAGGGTGGGTGCGGTCCTCGATCTTGAGCGTCTCCGACGTCGGGCCCCAGGAGTTGGTTCGGAACGCGCCCGTGCCGAGGAACGTGTTGTGATACCACGGCCAACTGTTCGGGTCGGTGTTGAACGCGCTGACGTGGAAACCGAACCACGCACCGCCGCTATCCATGTAGCGCTGGAAGCTCGCGTGGGTGTAGCTCGGGGCGATGTCGTCGAGGAACATCACCACCTGGTACTGCTGAGGCGTGATCGTGTTGAGCCTGCTCCAGTCGGTGGTCGCCTCGAACGAGAAGCCGTACTGGGCACCCTGCTGCGGGAACCAGACCCGAGCCTCCTTCTCGAAGTCGATGTGCGCCGCGTCGTAGGTGCCGCTGTAGAACGCGAGCACCTTGAATGCCTGGGTGGCGGCCCGCTGCGCGGCGAGCGCCGGGATCGCCGCGACGGCCGTGGCGCCGACGACGATCGCGGCGACCGCGAGCGCGATGCGGCGCTTGAGTTTACTAGTCATTGATCCTCTCTCAGATCCCGATGGCGTGCGGTGAGGACATGAGATACCGGCACATCGGCCGCGAACCGGAGCGGCGGCGACTCATCGGGACGACGGGATGTGCTGATCGTGACAGAACGCAGCATGACCCGCGGAAGACATGGCATTGATTTGCATGATTATTGACGGCTCCCGAAGGGTTCCGCAAGCCTTAAATTAAGTTTCCTATCTACTACCTCGTCTGCCCTGCTGTGGCGCATCATGGCAGCGGAGACTGGCAGCCGGCGCCGGACCGGTGTCCGGCCGCTGGTGTGGGCGTGGCCCGCACGGCTGATCAGAGACGTGGTCGGGTGGCCCGGGGGAATCTCACCCCCGGGCTCCCACAGAACGGAGCGTGATGGTCTCCCGTCACTCCGCTCTTCTCATCGCAGTCCTGCAAG
>JAOPWA010000661.1 GCA_025965915.1 Dactylosporangium sp.
AAACCGGGATATTAGACATCCAGATTCTCCATAAGGTTCTGCGTCAGCTCCAGCGCAACTGCTTGTCAGCTACTCATGCGCGCGTACCAGCGCCGGGTCTGCTCCACCGCCGGACGCGGTACCGCAGCCATCACATCAGCCAACGTCTGCGCCGCCAACTCCCGCCGCCACGCCAACTCCGCCCTACCCATTGCGGCGGCGACGCTGCATGACCGCTGGAACAGCCGTGCGGGCGCGTCGGCTCCCGCCCCCCGTTGACGGATCTCGGTGCAGCGGAACGCGGGGTCCGGTCCCTCGATCGCGGCGACGACGTCCATGAGCGTGATCTTCTCGGGGGGCCGGGCCAGTCGGAATCCGCCTCGGGCCCCGGGGTTCGAGGTCAAGATGCCGGCACGGACCAGCGCTTGTAGACGCTTGTTCAGATATGCCGCCGGAAGCTCGAATTGCGCCGCGAACTTCGCGGTCGGCACCGGTTCTTCGTCCCCGAGCCAGGCCAGCGTCAGACAGCAGTGCAGCCCCCACTCCACCCCTTCACCCAACCGCATAACCGGATATTTTACATCCAGATTTGCGGCACCGCTCTCCCGTCTCGGCGCTGTTGCGTTAAGGGGGCCTAACTGAATGAGCCCCGTAGTCGGCGGTAGCAGATGATGGCGCAGGCGAGGGTTAGAAAGGCTTCGTGGATCTCCCAGCGGATGCGTAGTCGCCGGAACCAGTGCGGTAGAGCGATGGGCTGCAGCACGATCCAGCGGTAGACGCCAAGACCGGAGCCGTGTGGGATGCCGCGGCGGCCGATGAGCGCTGTTGGATTAAGCGATCTCCAAGATCACTAGCGGCAGAACTTCGTGTGAGATCGAATTCGGCCGCTCAACCCCAATGCGGTCATATGACACATGCCCGAGGGCCGCTCACTCTCGCATGATTTTCGTAGTGACCACGAGATCGATCCGAGCACACCGTGCCCCCTATCCGAGCCCCTCCTTCTGATCTAGGAATTTAGATGAACTGGATGACCGCCTCCGCAACCGGCATTGCCCGATCAGTGCGCCGGTACACCGCACGTTCGCCCATGGATCCCGAGGTGGCATCGACATGCGACAGATCCACAAGACGCCTTGACTGGAGAAAATCGATGACAGCTGTCATTCGCATGTACGAGCAGGGTTCCCCAGCAGTGCTGCGTTATGAGCAGGCAACGATCGGCAAACCCTGCGACGGTCAAGTGCTGGTTCGGCAGGCGGCGATCGGCGTGAACTACGCCGATGTTCACTACCGCAACGGCTCCGTCCGCATCGACAGATTCCCGTTCGTCAACGGTTTTGAAGGCGCCGGAACGGTCGAAGCGGTAGGCCCCGGCGTCCGGGGTTTCCACGTCGGCGACCGGGTCGCCTATCACTTCGCACCCGGCGCCTACGCCGAGGCCCGCCTGATCTCGGCACACCGTTTGGTACGCCTACCCGATGATGTGACCTTCCCGCAGGCGGCGGCGGTGTTCGCCAAGGGATTGACAGCGCAGATGCTGGTCAAGCGGGTGTACCCGATCGCCGCGGGTGATGTCGTCGTCCACGCGGCAACCGGCGGTGTCGGCACGCTCGTGTCCAGATGGGCAAAGGCACTCGGCGCGACCGTCATCGCAACCGTCGGGTCGGCGAGCAAATGGGAGGCGGCACGCCGCACCGGCGCCGATTACGTGATCGCCACCGTGCGCCAGCCCGAGACCTCGAGCCCGGTCCACCGAAGAGAGCTTCAACGTCGTACCCGAAACCCACAACCCGTGCACGCTTGAGCCACCCGACGGAAAACGATCAACCCGAATCGTTCGCAACTCTTCCAGTAAGGAGACCACCATGTCCACGACCATGACCCGACCCGCGCCACGCCACACGCCTGACCGATTCCCCTTGTATTTCAGAGCGAATGGTGACATCACTCTTCTCGAGATTTCGGCGCTGGGCGCCGAGCCGGCAATTCGCGACAAGCAGACGATCCGCCTCGCCGTCGCCGGTGAGATAGACATCCTGACGGCGGACAGCCTGCGCGACACACTCATCCACATACTGCACACCTACCGCCCGATGCACATCGGCATCGATCTGGCCGACGTGACGTTGATGGACGCATCCGGTATCACTGCCCTGCTGAAATTCGCCATCGCGGCACGGCGCATGGATTGCGTGATCGCCGTTACCAATCCGCGGTCCAACGTGTACAAGGTGCTGGAGATCACCGGGCTGCTCGAAGAGTTCGGGGTGTCCGCCGACCGCACCCCGTCGGCCGACACCGGCACGGGCGCCGGCAGCCGGCCAGTGCTGACCCGGCGCATTGACGCTGTTGTCGACGCACACGCCGACCGGCAACCACGGCGTACCGCCGGCTCCGTCACTCTCACGTCCCCGCCACACCAGGCCGGGTACGTGCGGCAGCCCGAGATCCCGAGCCAGACCAGTCGAACAGATCGACGCCGTCGTGCCCCAAACCCGCAACCCGTTCGCGTGTCATCCACCTGACCGCAAGTGATCAACCCGAATCGTTCACACCTCTTCCAGCGAGGAGACCACCATGACCACGACCATGATCCGACCCGCGCCGCAGCCCGCCGCGCCCGCCGTCACCGGAGCTGCCCGGCAGCCTGCGTCCCTACCGCACAACACCTCCGTCACGCGCCGAAAGGCCGCTGACAAAGTGCGGCCAGTCGACCTCGCGGCCCTTGTCGACGTCCGGGACCTCACCGTCCCCGGCGGCCCGGTGGGCCAGACCTGGCTGCGCATCTTCCGGCCGGTCGGCACGACCGGGCCACTGCCCGTCGTCATATATGTCCACGGCGACAAGTCAGTGTTCGGCAACGCCCGCACCCGGCGCCTGGTCACCAAGCTCGCGACCGACCTACAGGCCGCAGTGGTCGTCGTGGACTACAGCCTGTCGCCGAAGGCCCGCTACCCGATTGCGATCGAGGAGAACTACGCCGCCGCCGCATGGGTCGCCGAACACGGCAACGAACACGGCCTCGACCCCAACCGCATCGCCCTCGCGGCTGACTCCACCGGCGCCGACATGGCCGACGAACTGATGCTCATGGCCGACGAACGCGACGGCCCCACCCTGGCCGCGCACGTGCTGCTCTCCTCCCAGACGACAGCGGCCCTGCGCGCAGCCCTCGCCGCCTGAGAACCGCACGGGCGAGCTGATCATGCTGACCGCGACCGAGTACGAGCTGCTGCGCTTCCTCATAGGCAACCCAAAAGAGTGCTCAGCAACGCCCAGATCCTCGCGCGGGTCTGCAAACTACGACTTCGGCGGTCAGGCCAACGTCATCGACCTGTACATCTCGTACCTGCGTAAGCAGATCGACGACGGGCGCGAGCCGATAATCCACATCAATGCCAAGGCCGGCCATGTCGCCACGCCAACACACGGACCACCAACCGAGGTTGGACGTGTGACACCGGGAACGGCCCGGATTCAAGAAAGTCACCAAGGAAATGAAGGAGAACGCTCATGTCTGCGCAGAACGAGGCGCGCCAGGCGAAGTTGATTACGGACTCGGCCGACCGGAGGGCTCCGTACACCATCTGGAGGGGCGCAAGCGCCGTGCCGCCTCGGGAGTTTCTGCCGGACAGGTCCGGCACCACCGAGTTGCCGGTGTGGGACACGGTCGCTCACCTGATCGTCACCTCGCCGGAGCGGCTCGTCGACGCGCAGGACCTGGTCATCGACCAGGTAGCTGCCATCGAGGGCGCGTGCAACCAGGTCCGCTCCGATTCGGAGGTGCGCGCGCTACAACGGGCACACGGCCAACCGATACAGGTGAGTCCCCTGCTGGCGGACCTGGTGGCGGTTTCACTGCGGGAGGCCCGGCGCAACGACGGTGATGTCGATCCGACCTCCGACGACGTGCCGCGGGTGCAGGATCGGGAACTGTTCGGAGCGCCGCCGCGAGGCGGTGGGATCGTCGGGCGGACGCCGTCGGCGCCGGACTGGCGAAGCACCCGGCGCAACGGGCGAGAGATCACCGTGCCCGCCGGGGCGCTGCTGGACCTGACAGCCACAGCACGGGCCCACGCCGCCGACCGCTGCGCGTGGTTGATCTACAAACGTTTTGAGATCGGGGTACTGGTCGGTATCGGTGGTGACATCGCCACCGCCGGGGACGCGCCGGCCGGCGGATGGCGGACCCTGGTACGGGCGAATCCAGTTGGCCCGGGCGTCCCGGTCCGGCTGCCCTCCACCGCGATGGCCACCTCCAGTGTGGTCAGCCGGCAGTGGCGCGGGGGCGGCGGGCCGCTGGCCTACACCCTCTGTCCGGGGACCAGCCGGTCGGCCGCACCGGTGTGGCGCTCCGTGTCGGTCGGCGCGTTCCAGTGCACCTATGCCAGGACGCTCAGCATGGCCGCGCTGGTACGCGGTCACACCGCGCTGGACTGGCTTCGTGACCTCGGGGTGTCCGCCCGGTTGGTGGCCGCGGACGGCGAGGTGGTCACCGTAGGGCGCTGGCCGGCGGACGAGACCGGGTAACCGGATCTCGGGCGGATCCACCGGTCACCCGGGTCGCTCGGCTGAACAGTCGGTGACCGTGCAACTTCCTATCAGGTCTACGCGCAACCAATGCAGTCGGTGCCGTGGCGCGAGCCGACCTGTGACCAAGAACGG
>JAOPWA010000677.1 GCA_025965915.1 Dactylosporangium sp.
TACGCTATGTAGACGAGCACCAGTCCCGTGTACGTGTTGAGCAGACCGAAGTTCTGAACCACCTTGAACAGCGGTACGAGCGCGAGAAACGGCGGGAACGCCAGGCCCGACACGAACAGGAAGTAGATGAACCGGTTGCCGAAGAACTTGTAGCGGGCCAGCACGAATGCCGCCATCGAGCCGAGCAGCATCGTGCCGAACGTGCTGAACCCCACGACGATGACGCTGTTGAGGAAGTACCGCCCCACATGCGCCTGGGTCCAGGCTCGTGACCAGTTCTCCCAACGCAGTTCGGCGGGGAGGGTCCACGGGCTGCTGAAGATCTCGGCGGTGCTCTTGAACGACGCCAGGAACGTCCACAGGATCGGCCCGATCACCACCAGCGCCCAGAGCATCAGCGCGACGCGGCCGAGCCGGGAGAGGATACGCACCTCCGACCGGATGGACGGAGCCTTCCGGTTCCCCCCGCCGGCGTGGCGGCGGGGAGGATTCACCACCGGTTGGGTTTTGATGGTCATGAACGATCCCACCTAGTACTCGATGGATTCACGGCGGGTAACCCGGAGGGCGAGCGCCGCGAACGTGAGCGTGAGGAAGAACAGCGCCACACCCATGGCCGATGCGTAGCCGTACCGGGAGAAGGCGAACGCGTTTCGGTAGATCTCCACCGAGAGCACCGTGGTCGCGCCGTCCGGTCCGCCGTTGTCCACCGAGAGGACGTTGACGATCGCGAACGCGTCGAACGCGGCGATTCCCATGTACACCCACGCCACCTGCAGGGTGTCCCACAGCAGCGGCAGCGTGACCCGGAAGAACAGCGTCCCGCCACCGGCACCGTCCAGCCCCGCGGCCTCGTAGATGTCCTTCGGGATGGATGCCATACCGGCCGAGAACAGCACGACGTAGAACCCGACGGCCTGCCAGACCAGCGCGCCGACGATCGCCCAGAGAGCGAGTCGGGGGTTGATGAGAAACCCGATGGGTTGCAGACCCAGCTTCATCACGAAGCCGTTGATGAGGCCCGACGCGTTCGGCCGGTACACCATCTGGAACAGCACGGCGATGATGGGCACCGCCAGGAGCTGGGGGAAGAAGAACACCACCCGGTAGAACTTCGACCCCCAGACCCCTGACATCTTGCCACCGCGCGATCCCCCGCCGACATTGATCAGGAATGCGAACAGCAGGGCGATCGCGATAGTGACCAGCGGCAGGACAAGCAGGATGAACCCGTTGTGCTGTACCGCCTTCCAGAAAACGCCGTCGTGCCACAACCTCGTGTAGTTGTCGAAACCGACCCACTTCGGTGCAGCGAAGCCGCGCCAACTGGTCATCGAGATGTAGAACGCCTGGGCGAACGGCGAAATCACGAAGGTCAGGTACAGCGCGACGGGGGCGGCCAGAAAGCCGATGACGAATGGGTACTTGCCGTGCCGCATGGCTACTACGCTCCGGTCAGCGCTTGAACTTGGTGATCGACGAGTCCTTCTTCACCACGTCGGCCTTCTTCTGCATCCGCTCGCAGAACTGGTCGGCCGTCTCCCGGCCGAACATCAGCGCGTTGGTGGCCGTCCGGCACTCCTGCTCGATGTCCTTGTAGTCGCCGTCGAAGAAGAAGTTGACGACGTCCTTGCCCGCCGCCTTCAACGCGCTCGTCGAACTGGTCACGCCGGGTGGGAAGGTCACGCCGTCCGTGCCACCCACCACGACGGTCGGCGACTTGATGAGGCCGGCGAAGCCCTTGGCGCCCTCGAGCGACAGCATCTGGCGAAGGTACTCCATGCCACCGGCCTGGTTCTTGGCCTTGACCGGCACCATGTAGCCCTCACCCGCGGTCGCCCGCACCGCGGCCGCGGAGAGCTTGCCCTTGACCGGGATCGGCGCCAACTGGTAGGTGAAGTCCGCTGGAGCGTCCTTCTTCTGCTCGTTCTCCAGCCAGTCGCCGCTCGGGTAGTAGGCGACCTTGTACTGGTTCTGCTGCAGCTGGACGTCGGTGTGCTTGAGACCCTCGAATGCCTTGTCCAGGTACTTCGCGCCGACCTCGGCCCACGCGGTGGCCGCCTGCTTCACGGCGTCCTGCTTCCAGGCGCCGTCCTCGAGGTTGTCGATGTTCTTGAGAACCTCCGGGCCACCGATCTTCGCCGCGTGCGTCAGGATGACCGTGTACTGGTAATACGAGGCGTTGGCGCCCGCGTAACCGTACGGGGTGATGCCGGCCTTCTTGATGTCGTCGAGGTGCTTGAGGAACGCGTCCCACTCGGTCGGCGCCGTCCAGCCCTTGTCCTTGAAGAGTTTGCCGGAGTACCAGAGGCCGAACGTCGTCGAGACGTAGTACAGCACGTACGGGGTGCCGTTGAACGAGCCCTGCTCGATGGTGCCCGGTACGACGGTCTCACGGACCTTCTTCTTGGGGTCGTCGACCGAGGGAGCGTCCCACAGCTTTGACAGGTCGGCGAGCTGCTTGTCAGCGACGAGGGCGCCGAAGTCCAGCAGCTTGCTGCCGGAGTTGTTGATCATGTCCGGCACGTCGGTGCCGCTGGCCAGCCGGGGCTGGACCACGGTGCTGACCTCGGTGACGGCCTCGTGCTTGAGGGTGGCCTTCGGGAAGGCCTTCTTGTACAGCGGCTCGTGGACGTCGGTGGCGTACTTGTCGGTGTAGCCACCCGGGAAGATCACGACGTCGAGCGCCGCGTCCTCCTTGACGCCCAACGGGTTCTTCTCGCTCGTGGTGCCTCCTCCGCCGGAGGAGGCACCGCCGTCGCTGCTGGTCGCGCAGGCGCTGAGCAGGCTGGTGCCGGGAATGGCCACTAAGCCGACCACGGCCGCGCGGCGTAGCAGGGTACGACGGTCGAGACTGGACATGGGCTCAGGGGACGAACCCACTTCGGGAGAAATGGACATGGTTAGCTCCTCGGTTCGAGGTCAGGCGGTACGTCGGATCCGGCCGGCGTACCGGGACTCGAGGGTGATGTTGTGCTCGTCCCCGCCGGGGACGTTCGCGGACAGGTAGTCCGGGGGTACCTGGCCCGCGGCCTCAATGCGTCGCACGACCTCGGCGAACACCAGTCGCGCCAGCAGCGCGTTGGTGAACGAGGAGACCGTGCAGACCGAGCCACCGCGCGGAGGCGGCAGCGGTACGTCACCGTCCGGCGCGCCATTGTTCAGCACGACGTCGGCGATTTGGGCGAGGCGTCGTCCGGACGGGTCCCGGGGACTCACCCGGGACGTGTGTACCGTCGACGTGATCGCTGTCAGGGGGTACTCACGCTGCTCGACCAGCAGCGCCGGCTTGACCACGCATCCCTTGATCCCGGACTGCGGAGCCGGCGTGAACATTTACGCCACCTCCTTCGAGGCCCGGTGGCCCGCCACCGCCCGGGCGGTGACCTCGAAGGACGAATGCGCCCGCTCGTGGGTACGCTGCGCCACCGCGATGTAGAGGAGGTCGAGTACCACCAGTTGCGGATGACGAGCCGACAACGCGTCGGGACGGAACGTCGTCGCCTGCGTGGCGGTCAGCAGCACGATGTCGGCGACGTCCGCGAGCGGAGAGTGGGGGAAGCTGGTCAGCGCGACGGTGGTGGCACCCTTGCAGCCGGCTTCGGCGATCATCTCGATCGTCTCGCGGGTCTGGCCACTGTGTGAGACACCGAGCGCGACATCGTCGGGCCCCAGCAACGCGGAGCTGGCGAGTCCGTTGTGGACGTCGGTCCACGCCCACGCCGCCACGCCGATGCGGTGCAGGCAGAACTGCATCTCGGCGCCGACGAGCGCGCTGCCGCTGGCCCCGTAGATGTCCACCCGTGACGCGGCGGCGATCGCCTCGGCTGCCCGCCCGACCTCCCGCAGGTCGAGCAGGGCCGCCGTGTCGTGCATCGCGCGGGTGTCGGCCGCCATGATCTGACCCAGCACCCGCTCCAGCGGGTCGGTGGGCTGGATCTCACGTCCGATGTCGACGGTCCAGCCACCGATACGGGCGGCGCGGCCGGTCTCCCCGGCGATGCCCAGGCGGAGGTCGGCGTAGCCGTCGAAGCCGAGAGCCCGGCAGAACCGGGTCACCGTGGCCGGTGAGGTGCCGCTGCGCTCGGCCAGGTCGACGATCGTGGAGCGGGCGGCGCTGGCCGGATCGGTGAGCACCAGTTCGGCGACGCGCTGAAGGGCGCCGGTGAACTCGGGCAGTCGGGACCGGACCCGCGCGAGGACACCATCGGTCGGGAGCAACGGCCCGCCGGCCGTCGCCGCCTCGGCCGCGGGGATGCCCGCGTCGTACCCACCCATGCCGACGCCCTTCCGCAAGGAGTCTTAACTGTTAGTGGTAAAATTTCTTACTAAAGCCAGCTGGTGTCAAGGGTTTGGGTGAAGTTTTCAAACCGTTACCAACGCAGATGTAGTCCGGCGACGGGCGGGTGACCCGGAGATCGGGCGAACCGTAACGGTGCGCCATCGCACGCATGCTCCCCGCGAGCTGGCCGAACGGCGGACTACGGCTGGCCCAGTGGATCTGCGCTCCGGGCCACGCGGTCCGGTATGCTCGCCGCGATCAATGCCCGCGAGTCGCGTCACCGCACGTCGAGGGCCAGTTCGAGCCGCAGAAGACGACCGGCACCGCCGGATCGGCCGAGGTGAGGAACGAACACCGGTGAAGTGGAAGACGTTCGCCCGACGGCGACTGCCCGTGACCGTCGCGGTGGTGGCGTCCGCTCTGCTCGTCCTGGGCGGCACTGTCGTTCCAGCCACCGCGGGCCCAGTCGACCCGGACGGCAGCGGCAACCAGTCCCTGCGCGAGAAGCTCGACGCCGCCGCCCGGGCGTACAACGACGCGAAGGGCAGGCTGGACGCCTCCCACGCCCGACAGGGTGAGCTGCAGCAGCGTCTCGGCGCCGCCGAGCAACGACTCAAGGAACTCGACACCGAGGTCGGCCCGATCGCCGCGGCGGCCTACCGGGGCAACCGCCTCAACCTGTCGATGGTGTTGCTGGACGGCGGCTCCCCGGCCGCGATGTTGCACGACGCCGCAACCGTCGACTACCTCGCCCAGCGCGACGACCGCGAGATCCGTAGCCTGGCGAAGGCGAAGAAGGACTACGCCGAGCAGAGGGCTGCCCTCGACAACGAGGTCAAGCTGCAGGAACAGCAGCTCGCCGAGATGGAGAAGCGTAAACAGGACGCGGAGCGGGCGCTGGGCAACCCCGGCTCGGTCGCGCCGGTCGGTGGGGCCGCGCAGAAGGCGAGCGCCAGCCCGGCCCCCCGCAACGCGGACGGAAGCTGGCCGGCGGAGTCCTGCGCACAGAAGGACCCGACCACCTCGGGCTGTCTGACCGCCCGGACCCTGCACGCGCTGCAGGAGGCGCGGGCGGCGGGGTTCGACCACTTCACGGCCTGCTACCGCTCCGGCGGCGGCGGCGAGCATCCGAAGGGCCGGGCCTGCGACTTCGCGGCCAACGCCACCGGCTTTCAGAACGCACGGGCCACCGGTGCCGACAAGTCCTACGGCGACCAACTCGCCGGGTGGTTCATCGCCAACAGCGACCGGCTCGGCGTGCTCTACGTGATCTGGTACAAGCAGGTCTGGTTCCCGGGCCTGGGTTGGCGCGCGTACACCTCGGGTGATGGCACGCCGGCCGGCGACCACTACAACCACGTACACCTGTCGGTGCATTAAGGCCCGCCGCCACAGCGGCGCGTCGCTCAAGCGTCGCGTACGGCGTCGAGCGCGAGTAGCGCCACATGCAGCGACAGGCAAACGTCCACGGTGTCCAGGTCGGCGCCGACGATGCGCGAGATGCGCGCCAGCCGCTCATAGAATGCCGGCCGCGACAGGTGCGTCGCCTCGGCCGCCGCCGACTTGTTGCGCCCGCACTCCAGGTAGGTCCGCAGCGTCCCGAGCAACTGATCGCGGGGGTGCTGGGCGTCGTGGACCAGCAGCCCGCCGAGCTCGCGCTCGACGAATGTCTGCAACCGCGGCTCCTCGCGCAGCAGGTGCAGCAGGCCGGCCAGGCCCACGTCGGGCAGCCGGTAGACCATCCCGGCGCCGGCGCCGGACAGCCGCCGGTCACGGCGGGCGGCGTGCGCGACCTGGCGAGCCTCCAGCAGCGAGCGGCGCGCTTCCCGGGGCGAGTCCACTCCGGACCCGGCCGCGACCACGAGATCCACACGGGCCAGTGCGCGTACCGCCGTCGCGAAGCGGAACAGCGCCATCTCGGCCTCGTCGGGGCTCTTCAATGCCAGCAGCGCCCCGACGGCGTGATCGTCCAGTACGCTCGCCAGGCCGGCCAGGCGCGCCTCACGTACCGCCTGACCGACCGCTTCGGCCAGGTCCCGCAGCCGCGCCTGCGCGGAGGTCGGCGCCTCCGGTGGGTCACCCCGGTGGCGTACGACCACACCGACCAGGTGGCGACGCTCCAGCGGTACGCCCAACGCCCGCGCCCGCAAGCTGACCTCGTCGACCGGTCTGGTGTGGTCGAGTAGCGCCGTCAACAGAGTGCGGTGGATCTGGCGGTCGAGGTGCTCGGCGTCGCGACGGATCAGTCGGCCCAGCGCCAGGGCCGACGCGGCCCGCTCCAGCAGGATCGACAGGCGCGTCGGCGGCGCCGCCCCATCGGCGGCGCCCCCGGATCCAGGCCCCGGCCAGCGCAGCAGCAACCGCCCCCAGTCCTGTCCGCGCGCGCCGACGATGGTCACCAGCCAGCCCGCGTCCGGGTCGTAACCGGTGCGCCCCGGCGGCTGGATGCGCCGCGAGTACGACTCCCAGCCGTCGAGCAGAAGCTCGGCCCGCTCCCCCGCGGAGTCGTACGCGAGGACCTGCCGGGCGAGGTTCTCCAGGACGACGGGGGCACCGGCGAGCGCAGCGGCCTGCGCGACCACCTCGGCCGGCTCGGCGCCCTCGACCGACAGCTCGGTGAACCGCTGGTGTATCTCCTCGGTGGCGCGCAGCTCGGCCAGCTGGGCGTCCACGATCAGGGCGTGCACGGCCTCGGTGACCGGCACGAACGGCGTGGCCCGGTGCAGCTCGACCAGGGGCAGCCCGTGGCGCTCGGCTGCGGCGACCATCGCCCTGGGTACCGCGGCGCTGTACCGGCGGCCCAGTTCGAGCACCAGACCGCAGGCGCCGACGTCGGCCAGGTCGCCGACGAACCGGCGCAGCCCCTCGTCGTCGGCGGGCAGCCCGATGCCGGTACTGAGCACGAGCTCTCCGCCGCGTAGTAGGTGGGCGATGTCGGGCACCTCGGCGCTGTGCACCCACCGTACGGGTCGATCGAGCCCGGCGGCGCCGGCGACCACCCGCGGCGAACCGTGCCGGACAGGATCGAGGGCGAGCACCTCACGGACGGTTGGAAACACCACTCAAGCCTCCCGGCACAGTTCCCAGAAGGCCACGGCCGCCGCGGCCGCGACGTTGAGGGAGTCCACCCCGGACTGCATGGGAATCACGACCGCCTGGTCGCTGGCGGCGAGGGCCTCGGAGGACAGGCCCGCACCCTCGGCGCCGAGCAGCAGAGCAGGCCGCTCCCGCTGCGGTCCGGTCAGTCGCTGGATGGGCAGCGCGTCCGGTGCGGGTGTCATCGCGAGCAGGGTGAAGCCGGCCTGCCGCACCTGGTCGAGCCCGGCGGGCCAGGGTGCGAGCGTGGCGTAGGGCACGGCGAACACCTCGCCCATGCTCACCCGTACGCTGCGCCGGTAGAGCGGGTCGGCGCACGAGGGCGACAGCAGCACAGCGTCCATGCCGAGAGCCGCGGCACCCCTGAAGATTGCCCCGATATTCGTATGGTTGTTCACGTCTTCGAGGATGGCGATCCGCCGGGCACCGGCGAGAACCTCGGCGGCTGCGGGCAACGGCCGGCGGTGAAACGACGCGAGTACGCCGCGGTGGACGTGGAAGCCGGTGATGGCATCCAGCACGGCCTGGCTCGCCGCGTATACCGGCGCGTCGCCCAGGTCGTCGACCTGGGCGACGCGATTGGAATCGACGAGTACCGAGCGCATCCGGTAACCCGCCCGCAGCGCCCGGCGCAGCACCAGTTCGCCCTCCGCGATGAACAGCCCGCTCGGCGGCTCCCATCGGGTACGCAGCTCGAGATCGGTCAGGGCGCGGTAGTCGGCGATCCGCTCG
>JAOPWA010000684.1 GCA_025965915.1 Dactylosporangium sp.
TTCCAGCGACGAGTACAAGGTGATGGCCCTCGCGAGCTACGGCAAGCCGCGGTTCCTGCCGGAGCTACGTGAGCAGGTCAAGGCCACCGGCGACGGCGGGTTCCAGGTCGCCCCGATCGACTGGTCGACGCTGACCAAGCCGGTCACGCCGGGCGGCGAGCCAGGCCCGGAGCACGCCGACCTCGCATGCAGCGTGCAGACCCGACTGGAGGAGGTGATCCTCGATCTGGCCCGCTGGCTCTACGACGCGGTGGGCGGTCAACGGCACATCGCGCTGGCCGGTGGCACCGCGCTCAACTGCGTGGCCAACGCCCGGCTCGCCGCCGAGGGACCGTTCGAGACGGTGTGGGTACAGCCGGCGGCCGGTGACTCCGGTACGGCCCTCGGCGCGGCCCTGCACGTCGCCCGGGGCCTCGGCGAGCGCACGCTGCCGATGCCCGGTGCCGCCCTCGGCCGCGGCTTCACCGACTCGGAGATCGAGGCCGAACTACGCCGCGCCCGCCTGCCCTACACCCGGCCGGCGTCCATAGCGGAGGAGGCGGCCGAAGTGCTCGCCGCCAACGGCATCGTGGCGTGGTTTCAGGGGCGCAGCGAGTACGGTCCACGCGCCCTCGGGCACCGGTCGCTGCTGGCCAACCCGACCGATCCCGACAACACCGAGCGGCTCAACCTGGTCAAGGGGCGCGAGCAGTTCCGGCCGGTCGCGCCGATGGTGCTCAAGGAACGGGCGGCGCAGTTGTTCGAAGGCGTGATGCCCAGCCCGTACATGCTGTTCGTGCAGCGGGTGAAGCCGGAGTGGCGCGAGCGGATCCCGGCTGTGACCCACGTCGACGGCACCGCCCGGATCCAGACCGTCGACGAAGACACCGAACCCCTCGTCGCCGAGATGCTGCGCGGCTTCGAACGGCGCACCGGCGTACCCGTCGTCGTCAACACCTCGCTCAACACGGCTGGCCGCCCGATGGTCGACTCACCGTTCGATGCCTTGGAGATATTCGGGTCGGCCCCCATCGACCTGCTCGCGATCGGCCCGTTCGCGGTCCACCGCGCCGACGGTTGGCGTTGACCATGGGTACCGGAGTCTCGGTCGTCATCCCGACGCTCGGCCGGCCCAGCCTGGTGACGCTGCTCCAGGCGCTCGCACCGGCCGACGGTGTCATCCCCATGCCGCTCGAACTGATCCTCGTCGACGACCGGCGCGACAGGTCGGGCCCGCTGGTGGATCTGCCGCCGGTCCTCGCGCCCGTCACCCGGATCGTGTCCGGCCGCGCCGCTGGCCCGGCCGCCGCGCGAAACGTCGGCTGGCGGGCCGCCGGGTACCCGTGGGTCGCCTTTCTCGACGACGACGTGGTGCCGGCACCGGACTGGCTGGTCTCGCTCGAAGACGACCTCGACGTCGATGACCCCGTGGCCGGGGTGCAGGGTGTCGTCGAGGTGCCGCTGCCGCAAGCGCGGCGCCCGACCGACTGGGAACGGGTGACCAGCGACCTCGCCGGTGGTCGCTGGATCACCGCCGACATGGCCTACCGCCGCTCGGCGCTCGCCGCCGTCGGCGGGTTCGACGAGCGCTTCCCGCGCGCCTTCCGGGAGGACACCGACCTGGCGTACCGGGTGCGGCGTGCGGGGGGAGGGCTGGTCGTCGGGCACCGTCGGGTGAATCATCCGGTACGCCCGGAGACCGCCTGGGTGAGCCTGCGTACCCAGGCCGGCAACGCCGACGACGCACTGCTACGCCGGCTCTACGGGTCAGCCTGGCGGGAGCTGCTGGAGGTGCCGCCGGGTCGGCGGACTCGGCATGCCGTCGTCACGCTCGCCGGCCTCGTGGCCATCGGCTCGCTGGGCGTGGCGGCCGGTTTGCCCCGGCTTTCCCGGCTTTCCCCGCGTTCCCCGCTTTCCCAGCTGTCCCCTCGTTCCCGGCTTTCCCCGCTTTCCCCGCTGTCCCCTCGTTCCCGGCTTTCCCCGCGTCGCCGCCGCGCGGTGCGGGCCGTCGGGATCCTCGCCGGGGCGGCCTGGCTCGCCGGCACCGCCGAGTTCGCCGCGGCCCGGATCGCGCCCGGGCCCCGCCGTGCCGATGAGGTGAGCCGGATGCTGGTGACCAGCGCGTTGATCCCCCCGTACGCGATGGCGCACTGGCTACGCGGTTGGCTGCGCTGGCGGTAGTCCTCCGCTGCGCTGGCGGTAGCCCTCCGTTGGCGGTAGTCCTCCGTTGGCGGTAGTCCTCCGCTGCGCTGGCGGTCGAGCGGTTCGTGCCCGGCTGACCGGATCGATGCCCACGGTTGATCGACTTCGGCCGAATGTGTCTACGTCGATGGTAGTACGTGTGTTCGAATACCGGGGTGGAGCGACGCGAGCACTGGTGGAACGGAACCTGGGGCCGGCTGGCCCGCCACGACATCTACCTGTACGAAGACGGTGGCCGATGGCTCGTGGAGGCGCGCGAGGGCGGTGCCGACGGGCGCAGCCGGTGGTACGGGTACGAAGACGAGGACGCCGCCACGGAGTGCGTCCGTGGTCTGCTGGCCGACAGTCCGCACTGGCGGCAGATGAGCTGAGCGAGTCGCGAGCCTGCCTCGGCGCTTCCGCGCAACAACGTTGCGCCGATCCGCGATGTACGCAACGGATCGCTGGAAACGCGCAAGATGAAGCAATGGCTAGCGAGCGCGTGCGGCCATAGATTCGAGCGGAATGTCAGGGAGTGGTTGACCGGGCGGGGGCGCCCGGTCAACTTCGTGAGCAAATGACCCGTTCCCCTAGACTTATCAAGCTGCGCAAAGCCGGTGCTGGGCCAAGCGCCAGACGTAGGAGGTGGCCGATGACCGCTGTCTTCCCCGACCTGACGACCCCGGCAGTCGCTGAGGCCGAGCGCTGGACCGCCCACAACTACCATCCATTGCCGGTGGTCATCGCCGACGCTTCCGGGGCCTGGGTGACAGATGTGGACGGTCGCCGGTACCTCGACTGCCTCGCCGGCTACTCGGCTCTCAACTTCGGTCACCGGCACCCCGCGCTGATCTCGGCCGCTCGCGAGCAGCTCGACCGGGTCACGCTCACCAGCCGCGCGTTCCTGCACGATCAGTTCGGCCCGTTCTGCCGCGACCTGGCGCAGTTGTGCGATATGGACCTCGTCCTGCCGATGAACACCGGCGCCGAGGCTGTGGAGACCGCGATCAAGGTCGCCCGCAAGTGGGGGTACCGCGTCAAGGGCGTACCCGACGGCCAGGCCACCATCGTGGTCGCCGAGAACAACTTCCACGGGCGTACCACCACGATCGTCAGCTTCTCCACCGATCCGGACGCCTACCGCGACTACGGCCCGTACACCCCGGGGTTCCGGATCGTCCCCTACGGCGATCTCGCCGCCATGGAAGCCGCCATCGACGAGACGACCGTCGCCGTGTTGATCGAACCGATCCAGGGCGAGGCAGGCGTCCTCGTGCCGCCGCCGGACTACCTGCCGGGTATCCGTGCGCTGTGTTCGGCCCGGAATGTTCTGATGATCGCCGACGAGGTGCAGTCCGGTCTCGGCCGCACCGGCGCGACGTTCGCCTGCGAGCACGAGGGCGTCAAGCCCGACATGTACGTGCTGGGCAAGGCCCTCGGCGGCGGCGTCGTACCGGTGTCCGCGGTCGCCTCCAGTCAGGAGGTCCTCGGCCTGTTGCGCCCCGGCGAGCACGGCTCGACCTTCGGCGGCAACCCCCTCGCGTGCGCGGTCGGCCGCGCGGTGGTGGGTCTGCTCGAAACCGGGGAGTACCAGCAGCGCGCCCGTGAGCTGGGTTCGCAGTTGCATGGCCGGCTCGGTGAGCTTGTGGGCCGGGGCCTGACGGCCGTGCGTGGCCGGGGTCTGTGGGTCGGCGTGGACATCGATCCCGACCTGATGACCGGGCGGCAGGCCTGCGAGCGGCTCGCGGAGCGCGGAATCCTGGTCAAGGACACCCACGGCTCGACGATCCGCCTCGCCCCGCCGCTGGTCGTCACCCCCGAGGAACTGGACGGCGTCGTCGACGCGATCTCCGCGATCCTCAGCTCCTGATTTTCGCGATCTTGGAAGATTTGACATCGCGCTTGATGTCAAATCTTCCAAGATTCGGAGAGGGGTCAGCCCTTCCATCCGCCTGCGCGTAGCGCGGCTCGAATCTGGGTCGCCACCTCGTCCGGCCGATGCGCGACCACCCAGGCCGGAAAGCGCAGGATCCGATCTCCCCGCACCCACAGGTCGTTCTGCCGGCGCATGTCAGCCCACCACGTTCGCACATCGAGATGGAACGAGCCGTCGACCTCCACCTGCACCCGCCATTCCCGCCAGTATGCGTCCAGATACCGTTTGCGGCCGCTCGCGTCGGTGCGCTCCGTCTGCTGATCGGGGCGCGGCAGTCCATAGCGCCGGCACAGCCTGACCAAATCCACCTCGGCCACGGAGTGCGCCCCGCCCGCGGCGTACCGGGCGGTCTCGATCACCAGCGCCCGGCGCCGGCTCCGTGTCAGCGTCGCGGCCACGGCGTCGATCTCTTCCGTCGTGATACGTCTTTGCTGGAACGCCGCCGCTACCAGGGCCCGCGCGTCGTTGTCCGTGCGCGCCCATGCGGCGCCATCGACAACGGCGCGAGCCATGGTGGTGCGCGGCGGCGTACCGGGGCGTACATGATCGACGGGGAGCACGTCCGTGCGGTGGATCCGTACACCGCTGATACGACGCACCCGGCGACCGGCCGGGATCAGGACGTCTACCGGGCCGTCGTCGGCAAGTCGTAGCCCTTCCAATGTCGCTGCCGTCCTGCCAGCGCAGACCGCCGCGTCGCCGGCGCCCAGCACTGCCGCCCAGACCCGTTGGGTGCGGGTCAGCGGGCCGTTATGCGCGATCACCACCCCCCATCCGGCCTGTTGCCAGCGGCCTCCGGACAGAAGGTTTTGCAGCGCGCCCCGTCCGACCGAGGCGACCGCCTGCGCCCGGCTCAGGACTCTGCTCTGCCGAAACAGCAGCCATTCCAGTTCCGGTGCGTCGTCCGCGGGAAGGGCCGGAAGCTTTGGCCACTCGGCTGAGTCTGCGTCTGTGTCGGAGAGGCACATGCGGCCGAGTGTGGCGAACTGCGGGCGGCGCCGGTGTCCCCTGTGGATAACTCCCGGCTTCCCGCTCCCGGCTTCCCGCTCCCGGCTCCCGGCTCCCGGCGCCCCGCGCCCCGCGCCCCGCG
>JAOPWA010000007.1 GCA_025965915.1 Dactylosporangium sp.
CGTGCGGATGGTGCCGTACAAGGATGGCGGAGCCAACGAGGGCCACTCCTGTGTCAAGGGCCGCTTCGCGTTCGGGTACGCCAGCCACCCGGACCGCGTCATGAAGCCGATGGTGCGCGAGCGGATCACCGATCCGTGGCGCGAGGTCGAGTGGGACGAGGCGATCAGCCACGTCGCCCAGCGGTTCCGCGACATCCAGGACCGGCACGGCGTCGGCGCGATCGGCGGCATCACCTCCTCGCGCTGCACCAACGAGGAGGTCTACGTCGTCCAGAAGATGGTGCGGGCGGCCTTCGGCAACAACAACGTCGACACCTGCGCCCGGGTCTGCCACTCTCCGACCGGGTACGGGCTCAAACAGACCTACGGCACGTCGGCCGGCACCCAGGACTTCAAGTCCGTCGCCAAGGCTGACGTGATCGTCGTCATCGGGGCCAACCCGACCGACGGGCACCCCGTGTTCGCCTCGCGGATGAAGCGCAGGCTACGCGAGGGCGCCAAGCTGATCGTCGCCGATCCGCGTCGCATCGACCTGGTGCGCTCCCCGCACATCGAGGCCACCCACCACCTGCAGCTGGCCCCCGGCACCAATGTGGCCGTCGTCAACGCCATGGCGCACGTGGTGGTGACCGAGGGCCTGGCGGACCACGAGTTCGTGGCGCAGCGCTGCGAGGGATTCGCCGACTGGGCGCGGTTCATCGCCCGTCCGGAGCACAGCCCGGAAGCGGTGGAGCAGATCACCGGCGTGCCGGCTGGCGAACTGCGCGCGGCCGCCCGCCTGTACGCGACCGCGCCCAACGCCGCCATCTACTACGGTCTGGGTGTCACCGAGCACAGCCAGGGTTCGACGATGGTGATGGGCATGGCGAACCTCGCCATGGCTACCGGCAACATCGGCCGCGACGGGGTCGGCGTGAACCCGTTGCGCGGGCAGAACAACGTCCAGGGCTCCTGCGACATGGGTTCGTTCCCGCACGAACTGCCGGGCTACCGGCACGTGTCCGACGACGCCGTCCGCAGCGTCTTCGAGACCCTGTGGGGCCGGATCCTGCTGGCCGAGCCGGGCCTCCGCATCCCCAACATGTTCGACGCCGCGATCGAAGGCTCGTTCCGCGCGTTGTTCGTTCACGGCGAGGACATAGCGCAGTCCGACCCGAACACCAAGCACGTCACGGCTGCGCTGTCGGCCATGGAGTTGGTGGTGGTGCAGGACCTCTTCCTCAACGAGACCTCGAAGTTCGCGCACGTGTTCCTGCCGGGAACGTCGTTCCTGGAGAAGGACGGCACGTTCACCAACGCCGAGCGCCGGATCAACCGGGTGCGCCCGGTCATGGCGCCCAAGACCGGCAAGCACGAATGGCAGATCGTCTGCGAGATCGCGCAGGCGATGGGGTACCCGATGGACTACGCCCACTCCAGTCAGATCATGGACGAGATCGCCATGACCACCCCGACCTTCGCCGGCGTCTCGTTCCGCAAGCTGGACGAGGTGGGCAGCGTGCAGTGGCCGTGCAACGACGGGGCGCCCGAGGGTACTCCGATCATGCACGTGGACGGGTTCGTCCGCGGTAAGGGCCGCTTCATCGAGACCACCTACGTCCCGACGGAGGAGCGCAGCACGCGGCGCTTCCCGCTGATCCTCACCACGGGGCGCATCCTGTCGCAGTACAACGTGGGGGCGCAGACCCGGCGTACGGGGAACGTGGCCTGGCACCCGGAGGACGTGCTGGAGATCCATCCACATGACGCCGAGGTTCGTGGTATCTCCGACGGCGACGAGGTGAGCCTGGCCAGCCGTGTCGGCCAGACCAGCCTGCGGGCCCGCATCGACGACCGGATGCCCGTCGGCGTCGTCTACACGACCTTCCACCACCCCGTCACGGGTGCCAACGTCGTGACCACGGAGCACTCGGACTGGGCGACGAACTGTCCGGAGTACAAGGTCACCGCGGTCCAGGTGGCGCTCAAGCGGGCGTCTCGGCCCGCCGGCTCCGGGTCAGAGCGGGGCGAGATCAGCATCCCGGCGCTGGCGGACTGAGCAGCCGATGACGATTCCACCGTACGTGCGCCTGGCCAACGAAATCGCCGCGCAGTTCCGCCACCGGCAGACCGGCGAGGCAGCCGTCGCCATAGCCGAACACCTCCGCAGCTTCTGGGACCCGCGAATGCGTACCCAACTCGTCGCCCACGCCGAGGCCGGCGGCGCCGGCCTCGACCCACTGCTTGTCCACGTGGTCGCGCTACTCAGGTAACAGGACGTGCACCCGGCGTCCGTGTCACATGGGTGTCACCCGGGCGGCGGTGGTAGCTAGGCGGGCGACAGGCCTCGGGAATTGGGCTGCACGGAGACCGTCGTATATGTATCGTCGGCAGGCTGTGTCGGCTGAGCGGCCCGGACGCGGGTGTGGCGGCTGTGGCGTCACGCCTGACCCACCGTGAACCGTGCTCCACGGCCTGAAAGGATCGCGGTGGGCAAGTCCGAAGAGTATCTGACTCCGGCCCTGTCGTTACCACGTCGGGTGTTCGGCTTCTCGGCGGCCGTGCTCACCGCCGGCGCGCTGGTCGGGTTCGTCGCGGGCGCATGGAACCCGTGGCGACTGGTCCGGCTGCAGCAATACTTCAACGACCCGTTCTTCGGCCTGGTAGTGGTGAACGTGCTGGCCCTGCTGGCCTTCTGGCTGCTCGCACCGGTGCGCAGCGAGGCGGCGCAGCGCCGGCGGCACACGACCCGATGGCTGCTCATACTGGCTCTACTGCCGGTTGGAATGTGTTACGGGCTCTTCCATTCGTTCGTCACCGTCGAGACCAGGGAGATCGCGCAGTCTCCGAGCGGCGAGCGTCGGGCCGCGTTCGTCACCCGTGGCGACGAACGCGAGCTGAGAATCTGGTCCGGAGGTTGGCTGGGTCTGCGGGATGTCGGTCGAGCCGGTGCGCCCTGCGGGCCGACCGCGACAGCCCGGTTCCTGTCCGAGGATCTCGTACACATCTCCTCGAACTACGGCGACTTCGATGTGCGCCTCGCCCATGACACCGGCCGCCCCCTCAACCCGATGGGCCGCACCTGCTCGGGCTGATACGCCCCTGGGCACTTAATAACCCGCCCTCGGCGCACCCCTACCCGGGTTGATCCTGATCGGGCCGCGAGTGGCCGGCCGCACGTCGAAATCGAAGATCTCGGTCGGGATGTACACGGTCGCGCAGGCGTTGGGGATGTCCACCACTCCGGAGAATCGCCCCTCGATCGGCGCGGCCCCCAGAAGCAGATAGATCTGTTCGCCGCTGTAGCCGAACTTGGTCAGGTAGTCGATGGCATGGAGGCAGGCCCGCTTGTATGCCATTTGCGAGTCCAGGTAGCGCTGTTCGCCCTCCGGCGTGACCGAGATCCCGGAGAAGGCCAGCCACTGGCAGTACTGCGGATCGGTGTTTCCGGGCAGGAAGATGGTGTTCTCCGATACGCCGTACTTGTTCATGCCGTCCTTGATCAGGTCCATGTGAAAGTCGATGTACCCACCCATCTCGATGGCGCCGCAGAACGTGATCTCGCCGTCGCCCTGTGAGAAGTGGAGGTCTCCGACCGAGAACTTCGCACCGGGGACGTATACCGGATAGAAGGCCCGCGTTCCCTTCGTGAGATTCTTGATGTCCTGGTTGCCACCGTTCTCCCGCGGCGGTGCCGTGCGCGCCGCCTCCCTGGCCACCCGCTCGAAATCCGCACCGGACAGCGTCCCGAGGATCGCGTCCCGGGGCTCGGGAGGCAGCGCCAGCGGCGGCACCCGATTCGGGTCGGTGGCGATCAGCGCCGCCTCCCGCTCGTTCCACCTGGCCAGCAGATCCGCTGACGGGGCGGTGCCCATGAGTCCTGAGTGGATCATCCCGGTGAAGGTGACCCCCGGGATGTGCCGCGACGTCGCCTTCTGCCCCCTGAAATCCCAGATCGCCTTGTAGGCGTCGGGGAACTCGTCGGTCAGGAAACCCCCGCCGTTTCGCTTGTGGAAGATCCCCGTATACCCCCAGCCCTGACCGGCCAGTGGGCCGGAGTCCTCCTCCATGGGGCCGACATCGAGGATGTCGACCATGAGCAGGTCGCCGGGCTCCGCGCCTTCCACGGCGAACGGCCCGCTCAGGGCATGCACCCTGGTCAGTGGCGCATCCCGGATGTCGTCGGCCGAGTCGTCGTTGCGCATCCAGCCGTCGAACCATTCCCGACAGTGCACCCGGAACGACTGGCCGGGCCGGACGGTGGCCACCGGCGGGATGTCCGGGTGCCATCTGTTGTGGCCGATCTTCTCCTGGTCGGTGAACTTCCTCGTCGGATCCAGTCGGAACAAGACCTCGGGCATCGCGGTGTCCTCTCCACGGGTCACGCGGTAGCTGCCGTACGTGTCGTGAGCTGTCTCCGTAGCGATCAAATGCCGTGGTGTGCTGCGACGCCGTCAAGGCCGGGGCAGGCGAGCATGGGCAGGGTTGACCGGTAACCGCCGTGCCCGCGGCTTTGCGGGAATTGTCGACACCACATCGGGCGCTTCAGCGCTTCGCTCAGCCCTGTCGATCGCCGCGACCAACGGACGTGGCGTGCGAGCGAGCAGCGGTGCGGAGAAGACCCTGACGGCTTCGCTCCCGCACACGGAACAGTGGACCCGCGAGGCGGCCGTCCCCACCGGGAACTTCACGTCGAAGTCGCCATCCCGCGGACATCGGTACTCGTATGTCGCCATCCCGGCCTCCCTGCGTCAGCCGCTTCCACGGCGGGACTCGGCGTCACCCCCAGGGCTTCCCGACCCGTGAGCGGGGTGATTTCCGCCAGCCGTGCGGGTAAACCAGGCTGGAAGCGGTGTCCGGGATTCTTCTGGGAGACCGGGGCGCGGCTGACGACAGGCCGGTTGTACCCCGCTCATACGGTCAGGGTGCGGGCGTCGGGCTGGGAGCGGCCTTCTGGTACCCGCTGAGCAGCGCCCATACCCGACACTGGGCCGAGCCGAAGCCGGCCAGGGCGGGTCCGGGGGTGATGCACGTCAGCCGTACCGTGACGGTCTTTCCGGCGGGCAACTCGATCGGCGATACGGCGTGGTAGTCCAAGTCCCGGAAGTTCGCCAGCGACCACGTGAAGAACGGCGTGCCGTCGACCACCAACTCCAGCTTTCCGCTGTCGCCCTGCGGGTTCTGCAGGTAGAAGTCGGTGAGCACGAGGGTACGCCCGGACGGTGCCGTATATGGCACCGACGAACTGGCGCCGCCGTTCGCGAAGTTGCGCGCGGTCTGGTTGAACGACGAGGCACCTGCCGGCACGCCGCCGGCCGGTGCGGGCTGGGCGGCCGGCGGGGTCGAAACCGCCGGAACTGCCGCGGCCGTCTTGGCGCCGCCGGCCTGCGCGATCCCGCCCGGCCCGTTGACCTGGCCGTCCAACTTGGACTGTTGTGCCTGCAGTGAGGCTATCGGCTGGGCGACCGCCTCCTTCGCCGCCGACTTCACCGCCGGCTTGAGAACGGCGTACCACAGCCCCGCGCCGAGCAGTGCCAGGATCAGCAGCGCCGCGAGCACCCTGGTGGCTCCGGGCGGAACCATCGGGGTCTGGACCGTCGCCGCGTCGAGCCGCAGCGGCGGCGCGTCGCCTGCGGCGACCAGCACCTGGAACGGTCGGGTGGCGGGCTGCCCCCGCCACAGCAGCCGCCGGGAGCGCACCGTCACCTTGGTGAACACCGCCTCGCCGGGGGCCACCGCCAGGGTGGGCGGCTTCGCCGCGATGGTCAGCCTGCCGTCCGGGTCACTGCCGCTCAGCGCCACCTCGACCGGCAGGTTGCCCCGGTTGTCGACCGCCACCTCGTGCCGCGCCCACAGCCGCGCGCGGGAGGTGCGCGGCACGATGTCCGCCGTGGTGTCCAGGAACGGCAGTACCCGTACCACCCCTTCGGGCACCACCTGGTCGTCCGGCCGCTCGGCCGGGGTGACCCGTACGCCGTAACGCACGTCGCCCGCCTCGGGAACGGCGGTGCGGGGCGGCCGGAAGCGGATCGACACGTACTCCTCGGTGCCCGGGTAGACCGAGACCGCGGCCGGCTCCGCCACGGCCCACTCCGCCGCCTCACCGAGCACCTGAATGTCGTACGCCTCAACGATCGCCGCGGTGTTGTGGATCTCCAGCCGGCACACCGCCTCCGTGCCCGGCTCGACCTCGACGAGCGTGCTCTCCAGGGTGGCAATCGTGGTCATGGCCGCGACGGTAGGGCAGTGGGCGCCCCGGCGCGCCTGTCTTACGGGAGGACGTTAGGGCAATCGATCGGGGCCGTTGAGTCCACGTTGACTACACGGTTGGTGCACCGCGCGATAGTGCTCGCGGTATCCACGCGGCGCCTGTTCGGCGACAGGGGAGGGCGATATGGACCGGATCCCGGTATATCTGCACGCGACTGACATGATCTCCCGCGCGGGGCTGGTGAGTCAGCTCCGACCCCGCCCGGAGATCCTCCTGCTCGACGAGGCGGACCTGGCGCTGACCCGGGTGGCCGTGGTGGTCAGCGACAGTGTGGGCGACGAGACCCTTCAAGTGCTGCGGTCGCTGCGTTCCCGCGGCGTGCACCAGTTGGTCCTGGTGGCCACCCAGATCGACGACGGTGGCCTGGTCTGCGCCGTCGAGGCGGGGGTGGCCGGTGTGGTGCGCAGGCGGGAGGCCAGTGCCGAGCGGCTGGTGTCGGTGATCACGGCCGCCGCCTCCGGTGACGGCTCGGTGCCGCCCGACCTGCTCGGCCGGTTGCTGACCCAGGTCGGGCAGTTGCAGCGCGGGGTCCTCGGCCCGCGCGGGCTGACCTTCTCCGGGCTGGCCGAGCGGGAGGTCGAGGTGCTCCGGCTGGTCGCCGAGGGGCTCGACACCGCGGAGATCGCGGCCAAGCTGGCGTACTCCCAGCGCACGATCAAGAACGTACTGCACGACGTGACCAGCCGGATGCATCTGCGCAACCGGTCGCACGCGGTGGCGTACGCCCTGCGCAACGGTCTGATCTGAACGTGCCCGGATGAGCGCCTATCCGGATGGGCGGCCGTCCGGCGCAACTGCTGCACGGAAGGGTAACCGGCGCTGCCCGAAACGCGGCACCGCCTGCCGATGCCCTGCGGCGGATGCCCGGCGACCGTGGTGGCGGCGCTGTGCGACCGCCGGCCGCACCGGTCGCGCCACACGACGTGAGCTCGGGGAGGGCCGTGTATACCGGTAGCCCGCGAACCGCGCGCTTCGCCGCCGGTCTGGTGGCGGTCGTGATGCTCGCCGGTGCGGCCGCCGACGCGACGCGACCGGCCGGGCCGGTCGCGATACGGCCGGCGGCAGAGGTCGGGTCGGCGTACCGGCTGGGCTTCACCAGTACCGACCAGCCGACCCTGCGCGTCGCGACGCCGGGTCGCCCCGCC
>JAOPWA010000008.1 GCA_025965915.1 Dactylosporangium sp.
CTTGGCGCGCGCCAACGCGCGCTGCCGGGTCCTGCTTGGAGCCACCGGACGCTCCCTTCCGAACTGGTCGACGATGGGTGAGGCGCACGCCACACGCCCGCCAGAGTGTACGGCGACCTCAGGGTTACAGGTGAACCAGCCCGTCTTTCCCGATCAAGGGGCATGCCCGTCAACGGCGATTCGCTTGGTCAATGGCTGCCGCCGACGGAAGGTTCAAATATGCGGTCCGCCGGCGGGAACAGGCTGGGAATTGGCTGTGAAGAAGCTGGGAGTGCCGCCCGACGACAGCCGCACAACGGCGGGTTCCCGCGCGCGGCTAGGCTCGGTTGGCCGCGCCGTTAGGCTCGGAACGTACACAAGGAGGGTGGACGGTTTTGCTGGTCGCCGGATTTCCCGCGCAGGCGTTCGGGACGAACTGTTATGTCGTCGCGCCCGCCGCGGGGGAGCAGTGTGTGGTGGTCGACCCTGGCATCGGGGTCATCGACCAGCTCGACGCAGTGCTCGCCGAGCACCGCCTGCAGCCCATCGCGGTGCTGCTGACCCACGGGCATCTCGACCACACGTTCTCGGTGACGCCCGTGTGCGGCGCGCGGGGCATCACCGCCTACATCCACCCGTCCGACCGCGAGCTGCTCACCGACCCGGCCAAGGGGCTGTCCAACGACATGAAGGCGCTCTTCGGGGGCCGGCTACCCTGGACCGAGCCCGACGACGTCGCGGAGCTGCCCGATGGCGGCGAGATCAGTATCGCGGGCCTTTCGATCACGGTCGACCACGCGCCGGGCCATACCGGCGGGTCGGTGCTGTTCCGGCTGCCCGGCGACGACGCGCCGCTGTGCTTCAGCGGTGATGTCCTGTTCGCGGGCTCCGTCGGACGCACCGACCTGCCGGGTGGCGACTCCGCGGCGATGATGGTGAGCCTTCGCGAGAAGGTGCTCCCGCTCGCCGACGAGACGGTCGTCCTGCCCGGCCACGGGCCCGCGACCACCATCGGCCTTGAGCGCGCCAGTAACCCGTACCTGCGGGAGGCGAGCCCGGCTCATCCCACCAGAGGCTGGTAGAGACTTCCATGACCCGTCCCACCCCGATCAGCGGCTTCCCGGAGTGGATGCCGCCGCAGCGCATGATCGAGCAGTACGTCGTCGACCGGATCCGCAACACCTTCGAGCTCTACGGGTTCGCCCCGCTGGAGACCCGCGCCGTCGAGCCGCTGGATCAGCTCCTGCGCAAGGGCGAGACCTCCAAAGAGGTGTACGTGCTGCGCCGGCTGCAAGCGGAAGCCGAGGGAGCCGACGACGACGCACTCGGCCTGCACTTCGACCTCACCGTCCCGTTCGCCCGGTTCATACTTGAGAACTCCGGCAAGCTGCAGTTTCCGTTCCGGCGCTACCAGATCCAGAAGGTCTGGCGCGGCGAACGGCCCCAGGAGGGGCGCTACCGGGAGTTCCTGCAGGCCGACATCGACGTCGTCGACCGCGACACCCTGCCGTTCCACTACGAGGCCGAGATGCCGTTGGTGGTCGCCGACGCGCTGGGTGGCCTGCCGATCCCACCGATCCGTATCCAGGTCAACAACCGCAAGGTCTGCGAGGGCTTCTACCGCGGCGTGGGCATCACCGACCCTGAGGCGGCGCTGCGCGCGGTCGACAAGCTCGACAAGATCGGGCCCGACCGCGTCGCGGAGCTGCTGATGGAGACGGCCGGCGCGAGTCAGGCACAGGCCAAGGCCGCCCTGGCCCTCGCCGAGATCTCGGCCGGCGACGCCTCCTTCGCCGACGCGGTCCGGGCGCTCGGCGTGGAGGATCCGCTGCTCGACGAGGGCCTGGCCGAGCTGGTCCGGGTCGTCGAGACGGCGAACGAGCACGCGCCGGGCCTCCTGGTGGCGGATTTGAAGATCGCCCGCGGCCTCGACTACTACACCGGCACCGTCTACGAGACCCAACTGCGCGGGTACGAGCGGTTCGGCTCGATCTGTTCCGGTGGCCGGTACGACAACCTCGCTTCAACCGGCACCGAGCGGTACCCGGGGGTCGGCATCTCGATCGGGGTCTCCCGCATGCTCGGCCTGCTCTTCGGCGCGAACGCGCTGACGATCAGCCGGCAGGTCCCGACGTGCGTGCTGGTCGCCCTGCCGGCCGAGGAGGACCGCCTGGCGTGCGAGCGCATCGCGCGCGCGCTGCGCCGGCGCGGCATCGCCACCGAGGTGGCGCCGGCGGCGGCCAAGTACGGCAAGCAGATCCGGTACGCCGAGCGGCGGGGGATCCCGTACGTCTGGTTCCCGGGGCAGCCCGACGAGGTCAAGGACATCCGCTCCGGCGACCAGGTGGAGGCGGACGCCGCGAGCTGGCAGCCGCCCGCCGAGGATCTACGCCCGGTGGTGAGTGGCGCATCGTAGGCCGTGGACGTGCGGTGGTCGCGCACCCCGCGCCCAGCCCGCTTGATTGCGGGTGGGGCGCAGTGTTTGCTGGGTACGTGCAATCGCGAAGCCCGATGAGTCGACCGTCGCCCCCGCGCCCGGCTCGCGGGCTACCACCCGATCCGAGCAGGGTAGGAGTGCGATGTTCCGCCGCGATCCCGGCGTCGTCGGCGCACTCGCCGACGACGGAATCGCGAGCATGGTGATCGGTGGGCTGATCGGCCGGATCAGCGCGCGGCACAAGGAGATCGGGGCGTCGGCGAAGCTGGACGCCTCGTGAGGCTGACGTGGGAGATCGAGCCCGACCTGCCCGTGGCGGTCGTCCGGCTCGCAGGCGTTCTCGATGTCGACACCGCACCCCAGGTGCGGCTGGCCGTTGCGACTGCCGTGACGGCCCAGCCGGCCGCCGTGGTGCTGGATCTGGCCGCGGTAACCGCGGCCGACGATGTCGTCCTCACGGTCTTCAGCGCGATGGCGCGGTCAGCGGCGGCGTGGCCGGGCTGCCCGGTCGTGCTCAGTTGCCCGACCGGGGAGGTCGCGGCCGGGCTGAGGCGGATGGCGGTCAACCGGTCGGTCGTCGTACACCCGGATCTGGCGCAGGCGCTGTCCGCCCTGGACGGGGTGCCCGCGCCCGGCCGGTTCTGGCGGGGGTTGACCGCCTCGCCGTCGGTCTCGGGACCGGCTGCGCGAGCTACGGTTGTGGCGGCGTGCGAGGCGTGGCAACTGGGGCACCTGACCAGCCGGGCCGAGCTCCTCGTCACCGAGTTGATCAGCAACGCGATCATGCACGCGAAGACCGAGATCGGTCTGCTCGTCGCGCTGCGCGAACCGTTCCTGCACATCTCGGTGACCGACTGCAGCAGCGCTGCGCCCCGGCTGATGTCCGCCGACTCGCCCGACGCGGTCGGCGGTCGTGGGCTGATCCTCGTCGAGGCGCTCGCGACGAAGTGGGGCCACCTGCCGACGCGGGACGGCAAGGTGGTCTGGGCCATGCTTCGTCTCGATCCGCCCCGGTACGGTGGTACGTCGGCCCGATGACGCTCCCGGCCCCGCACGTGTCCCGGGGTGGTGGCACCGGTCGGCGCCGAGAGTTGAGAGAATGCCGTGGAACTTACCGCGCCCACGGTGTTAGCTGAGCCCACCGAGGGCCAGGCTATGAAGCAAAGGCCATGAAGGAGAAGCACCCGTGATCCGTACGCATGACGCCGGCACCCTGCGCGCCGCCGACGCCGGCACGACCGTGACGCTGGCCGGCTGGGTCGCCCGTCGGCGTGATCACGGCGGGGTGATCTTCGTGGATCTGCGGGACGCTTCCGGCATCGTGCAGGTTGTGCTCCGAGGAGCGGAAGCGATCGAGGACCAGGGCCTCAGCCGGGAGGAGATGGCCGGCGTGAGCGAAGCTCACGCTCTGCGCAACGAGTTCTGTGTGCTGGTGACCGGCGAGGTGCAGCGCCGTCCGGCCGGCAACGAGAACCCGGAGTTGCCCACCGGCGAGGTCGAGGTGACCGGCACGGAGCTGACGATCCTGTCCGAGGCAGCCCCGCTTCCGCTGCCCGTCGACGACAACATCGAGGCCAGTGACGACATCCGGCTCAAGTACCGGTACCTGGATCTTCGTCGCAGCGGCCCGGCGCGGGCGCTGCGGCTGCGCTCGAAGGCCAACCAGATCGCGCGTACGGTCCTGCACGACCGGGACTTCCTCGAGATCGAGACGCCGACGCTGACCCGATCGACACCCGAGGGTGCCCGTGACTTCCTGGTGCCGGTGCGTCTGCAGCCCGGCACCTGGTTCGCGCTGCCGCAGTCGCCGCAGCTGTTCAAACAGCTGCTGATGGTCGGCGGCATGGAGCGGTACTACCAGATCGCCCGGTGCTACCGCGACGAGGACTTCCGCGCCGACCGGCAGCCGGAGTTCACCCAGCTCGACATCGAGATGTCGTTCGTGACCCAGGACGACGTGATCGCGCTCGGCGAGGAGATCGTGTCCAACCTGTGGCGGGAGCTGGCCGGCCACGAGATCACCACGCCGATCCCGCGGATCACGTGGCACGACGCGATGGATCGGTACGGCTCCGACAAGCCCGACCTGCGCTACGGGCTGGAGCTGACCGAGCTGACCGACTACCTGCGCGGCACCGAGTTCCGGGTGTTCGCCGGCGCCATCGACGCCGGCGGGTACGTGGGAGCGGTCGTGATGCCGGGCGGTGCCGGCCAGACCCGCAAAGAGCTGGACGGCTGGCAGGACTGGGCGAAGGCGCGCGGGGCCCGCGGCCTGGCCTACGTGGTGCTCGACGCGGAGACCGGCGAGGCGCGCGGACCGGTCGCGAAGAACCTGTCGGCCGACCACCTGGCCGGCCTGGCCGACGTGGTCGGGGCCAAGCCCGGTGACGCGGTCTTCTTCGCCGCCGCCACCGAGCGGCGGGAGGCGCAGGAGCTGCTCGGCGCGGCCCGGCAGGAGATCGCCCGCCGCACCGGCCTGATCGACGAGGACGCCTGGGCGTTCTGCTGGGTGGTCGACGCGCCCATGTTCGAGCGCACCGACGGCGGCGGCTGGACCGCCGTGCACCACCCGTTCACCTCGCCCAACGCCGAGTGGCTGGACCGGTTCGAGGAGGCACCTGACCGGGCCCTCGCCTACGCGTACGACATCGTCTGCAACGGCAACGAGATCGGCGGCGGCTCGGTGCGTATCCACCGCGCCGACGTCCAGCGGCGGGTCTTCGACCTGCTCGGCATCACGCCGGAGGAGGCCGACGAGAAGTTCGGCTTCCTGCTGGAGGCATTCAAGTACGGGCCGCCGCCGCACGCCGGCATCGCATTCGGCTGGGACCGGGTCTGCATGCTGCTGGCCGGAGCCGACTCCATCCGCGAGGTCATCGCGTTCCCGAAGACCCGCGGCGGATTCGACCCGCTCACCGGCGCGCCCACCCCGATCACCCCGCAGCAGCGGGCGGAGGCGGGGGTGGACGCCAAACCGAAGACGGCGGCGATTCCGGGTACGTCCGGGATTGCGGTGCCGGTGGAGGAGTCCCGCTGACGTACGCCCGGTCGTGACCGGCCAACGGCTCGCGCGAATACACAGGTATGGTCTGCGCGGTGGACGAGATCGGACTATTCGACATCGGCGATACCGGTCCTGGCGTGCCGCAGGGCGCTGCCGGGGCCGAGGGCGAGAGCTTCCAGGCTCCGCCCCGGGACGCGCCGCTGGCGGTACGCATGCGCCCGCGTACCCTCGACGAACTTGTCGGCCAGAGTCACCTGCTCGCACCGGGTGCACCGCTGCGCCGGCTGGTCGAGGGCCACGCGCCGATGTCGGTGATCCTGTGGGGGCCGCCCGGATCCGGTAAGACCACCATCGCGCACCTGGTCGCGGGCGCTACCGACCGCCGGTTCGTCGCGATGTCGGCGCTGTCGGCCGGGGTCAAGGACGTCCGCGCGGTGATCGACTCGGCGCGCCGGGCGCGGCGCTCGGGCGGG
>JAOPWA010000012.1 GCA_025965915.1 Dactylosporangium sp.
CGACCGGCGCGACCGTCGCCATCGTTCACAACGCCGTGTACTTCCGTGACGCACAGCACCTGCGACCTGCCGTGGTCCAGGTTGTCTGGCTGGTCGGCGGCCTCGCCGCCTTGCTGATCTCCGTACGGGTCACACACTGGTGTCCGACGGACGACGCCGCCGAACCCGCCGACGTGCCGAATACGGTCCGCTGACTGACTGACTGACTGCCTGGCTGTCGGCGCGCCTGGTCTCGAGCGCAGTTGCACGCGGCTCACGGGAAGGCGCAGCGAGTCGCTCCACTGTGAGCGGCGATCGCCACCGCTCGGCCGGCCGCCGGAGGTGTCTTATGCGCCTCACTGCATTTGATAATGAATATGGTTTTCGTTAGCGTCGCGGCGACTACTGCAATCCATTTCGGAGGAGCGACATGTCCCTGCGTTACCGGCCCAAGCCATCGCGGCGTCGCACCGGCTTCGTGGCCGCCTCGGCCACGCTGCTCGCCCTGACGCTGTCGGCCTGCTCCACCTCGCCCAGCAAGGCTGCCGGCACCGGCGATTCGACCGCCATCAACGTGGTGGCCGCCGAGAACTTCTGGGGCAGCCTGGCCGAGCAACTCGGCGGCTCGCACGTGAAAGTGCTCAGCATCATCAACAACCCCGACGCCGACCCGCACGACTACGAGCCGACCGCCGCGGATGGCCGCGCCGTCGCTGGCGCGAAGTTGGCCATCGTCAACGGAATCGGCTACGACGCCTGGGCCGGCAAGCTCGTCGCCGCCAACCCCGCCTCGGGCCGCACCGTCCTCACCGTCGGCGACCTGGTCGGGGTGAAGGACGGCGGCAACCCGCACCAGTGGTACTCGCCGCCGAACGTGCGCAAGGTCATCGATCAGATCACCGCTGACTACAAGAAGCTCGACCCGGCCGACGCCACCTTCTTCGACACCCAGCACAGCACGGTGGTCAACACCAACCTCAAGGACTACTTCGGCCTGGTCGACCAGATCAAGACCACCTACGGCGGCACGCCGGTCGGGGCCTCGGAGTCGATCTTCGCGCCGCTGGCCGACGCCGCCGGGCTGAAGCTGCTCACCCCGGAGTCGTTCCTGACCGCGATCAGTGAGGGCAGCGCGCCGACCGCCGCCGACAAGGTCATCACCGACAACCAGATCAAGAACAAGCAAATCAAGGTGTACGTGTACAACAGCCAGAACGCCACCCCCGACGTCAAGGCGCAGGTGGACGCGGCGAAGGCGGCCGGCATCGTGGTCGCCACCGTCACCGAGACGCTGACTCCCGCGGGGGCGTCGTTCCAGGACTGGCAGGTCAGTCAGTTGACGGCGCTCAAACAGGCCCTCGCACAAGCCACCGGAAAGTAACTCCATGTCACTGGCACATCCACCCGTCGATACAGCCGACATGGCCGCTCCACGGGACGCGGGCACAGGACCGGACGGTCTGCCCGACGACCCGGTGCTGGTGGACGTCCGCGACGCGACGATGACACTGGGCGGACGCACCATCTGGTCGCACGTCACCGCCCAGATCGGCGCCGGCGAGTTCGTCGCCATCCTGGGTCCCAACGGAGTCGGCAAGTCCTCCCTGCTCAAGGCGATCCTCGGGCTCGTCCCGCTGGCAAGCGGCGAGATCCGGCTGCTCGACCGGCCGCCCGGGCAGGCCAACCACGAGATCGGGTACCTGCCGCAGCGGCGCAGCTTCGACCCGTCGCTGCGCATCCGGGGCCGCGACGTCGTACGTCTCGGAGTGGACGGTGACCGCTGGGGCTTCCCGCTTCCCGGCCGCCGCTCCCGCGCCGCCGCGGCTCGGGTAGACGACCTGATCGGGCTCGTGGGTGCCGGCGCGTACGCCGACCGCCCGATCGGGCAACTCTCCGGCGGCGAGCAGCAGCGTCTGCTCATCGCCCAGGCTCTGGCCCGAAAGCCTCGCCTGCTCATGCTCGACGAGCCGCTCGACAGTCTCGACCTGCCCAACCAGGCCGCCGTCGCCGCGCTGATCGGTGGGATCTGTCGTCAGGAAGGCGTTGCTGTCACAATCGTCGCCCATGACGTGAATCCGATCCTCGCCTACCTCGACCGGGTCATCTACCTCGGCCAGGGCGGCGCTGCCAGCGGTACTCCGGCCGAGGTGATCACCTCCGCCACGCTCACCGCCTTGTACGGCACTCCGATCGAGGTGCTCGCCGCCTCCGACGGTCGGTTGGTGGTCGTCGGCCAGCCGGAAGCCCCCGCCCACCACACCGACCGTCACGGCAATGGGCGCCCATGACCGGTCCCACCTTCTCCTGGAACCTGCTCGCCGACATCCAGGACATGTGGGCGTTGCCGTTCATGGTCAACGCGTTTCGCGCCGGCACGATCGTCGCCGTGCTCGCCGCGATCATCGGCTGGTTCATGGTGCTTCGCCGGCAGAGCTTCGCCGGGCACACCCTCGCCGTCGTCGGGTTCCCCGGCGCCGCCGCCGCGGTGTGGCTGGGGTTTGGTGTGGCCACCGGCTACTTCGCCTTCTGCGTCGTGGCCGCGCTGGTCATCGCCGCCGTGCCGGCCGGAACTCGGCGCGGCTACAGCGAGGAATCGGCGGTGGTAGGCACCGTCCAGGCGTACGCCCTGGCCTGTGGACTGCTGTTCGTCGCCCTCTACAAGGGATTCCTCAACGGCACCAACGCGCTGCTGTTCGGCAGCTTCCTGGGCATCACCAGCAGACAGGTGGCCGTGCTGGCCGCGGTGGCGGTCGTGGTCGTCGCCGTATTGGCGGTCATCGGTAGGCCGGTTCTGTTCGCCTCGATCGACACCGACGTGGCCGCCGCCCACGGCGTACCCACCGGACTTCTCGACGTGGCGTTTCTGCTTCTGCTTGGCGCCACCGCGGCCGAGGTCGGCCAGATCACCGGCGCGCTGCTGGTCTTCGCGCTCTTCGTACTGCCCCCGGCGACCGCCCAGCTGATCACCGCCCGGACGGTACACGGCATCGCGCTGTCGATCCTGCTGGCCCTGGCCACAGTGTGGGTTGCCCTGTTCGTGGCCTACTACTCCCCATACCCGCTCGGCTTTTGGCTGACTAGCATCGCCTTCGCCGCCTACCTGCTCACCGCCGCCACCGTGACCCTTCGGGCGCGCACCCGCCATCACCTCGAACCGGCGGGGGTGACGGCATGACGATCGCACTCGCGGTGGCCGACCCGACCGACATGTTGTCGCACCCGTTCATGCAACACGCCTTCCTCGCCGGCACCGCCGTCGCCCTCGCCGCCGGCCTCGCCGGCTACTTCCTGGTACTGCGCGCGCAGGTGTTCACCGCCGACGCGCTCAGCCACGTCGCGTTCACCGGCGCCCTCGCCGCGCTCGCCGCCGGTCTGAACCCGAGTCTCGGACTGTTCGCCGTCACCGTCCTCGTCGCCCTCGGCATGGCAACGCTCGGCCGCCGCGCCCGACCCGACGACGTCGTCATCGGCGGCGTATTCGCCTGGATCCTCGGCCTCGGCGTGTTCTTCCTGACCATGTACACCACCACCCGCAGCGCCGGCAACGGCGCAGCCAGCGTCACCGTCCTGTTCGGCTCCATCTTCGGACTGGACGGCAGCAGGGCGGCGACAACCGCACTCATCGCCGCCATCATCTGCATCGCGCTCGTCGCCATGGCCCGGCCGCTGCTGTTCGCCAGCCTCGACGAGGCCGTCGCCGCCGCCCGCGGCGTCCCCGTCCGGCTACTCGGCTACGCCTTCCTCGCTCTCGTCGGCGCCACCGCCGCCGAATCCACCCAGGTTGTCGGCGCACTGCTCATCCTCGGCCTGCTCGCCGCACCCGCCGGCGCCGCCAGCCGCCTGACCACCCGACCACTGCCCGCCCTCGCGCTGTCCGCCGGCATCGCCGTCGCCAGCGTCTGGATCGGCCTAACCGCCAGCTACACCATCCCCGCCATGCCGCCGAGCTTCGCCATCCTCACGGTAGCGACCCTTACCTATGTCGGCGCCCTCGCCACAACCCGCCAACCCCGCCATCGACGCCGCACCACGGCCATCGACGCGGATGCCGCCATAGACGAAACACCGCCCGCGCCGTCGAAGAGGCACTGACAGGGAAAGTTGGGGTGCCGCCGATTAGCGCTCATAAAAAAGCGGACAAGATGCAATTTTGTGCCGTTTTCTCAGCATTTCATCAGGCGCTCCGATGTGAGGATCGGTCCGGCGTTGGCGAGGAGGAGATGTCTCCCGCTGGCGCCTCTGGGCTGTTTAACGCGAAGGTCGGCGACCGGGCGGACACGTCCGGGTGAGATGAAGGTACAGGTAGGACGATGGAGCAAGATCCTGTTCATCGTCGCGACGATGGTGGTCGTCGGTCGAGATCGGCAATGTGGTCAAGGTGATCACGTCGATCGCGGAGCAGACGAATCTGCTGGCCCTCAATGCGACGATCGAGGCCGCGCGGGCCGGTGAGGCGGGCAAGGGGTTCGCGGTGGTGGCGACCGAGGTCAAGGATCTGGCTCAGGAGACAGCGAAGGCGACCGAGGACATCTCCCGGCGGATCCAGACGATTCAGACCGATTCGAGTGCCGCGGTCGACGCGATCGCGCATATCGCCGAGGTCATCGCGGAGATCAATAGTTTCCAGTCGACGATCGCGTCGGCGGTGGAGGAGCAGAGCGCGACCACGAACGAGATGAGCCGCAACGTGGCGGAAGCCGCGACCGGCGCGACCGAGATCGCCTCGAACATCACGGGTGTGGCCACGGCGGCGCAGAGCACGAGCGCCGGGGTCAGTGAGTCGCGCCGTACGGCCGAGGACCTGGCCCGCATGAGCGGCGAGCTCCAGCAGCTCGTCGGGCGCTTCACCATCTGATCCGCCGTACGCCCTGATCCGCCGTACGCCGTACGACACGGCACCGGACGGCCCTGGTACCCAGTTGGGTGCCAGGGCCGTTTCGTTCCGGTACGCCGTCCCTGGCTTTATCCGATTTCGCCAACCACTGGACAGATGGGTCCCTCGGGGCAGACTCTGGTCCAGAGAACGGACGTTCGAAAGAGCGGACGCCAGTCGCCGGGCGTCCGGGTCACCCCGGACGATTCCCGGCCGACATCGGCCAGCTGCCGACGGTTCAGCCGTCGGCGGACAGCTGAGGGCGGGGGTGCCCATGACGGCTGAACCTATGGCGCGGCATTCGCAGGCGCCGGTCGACAAGATCCGCAGGGCGCTCCGGCACAGAGCCGACCTCCTCGCCGCGATCCAGGGCTTCCAATGCGCGCTCGTCCAGCCGTGGGCCCATCCGGACTGGCGACGCGGCGTCGCCGCCGAGCTGCCCCGTCTGCGGGCCGCGTTCGTCACGCACGTCGAGCTGACCGAGGGGCCGGACGGGCTGTACGCCGCGGTGCTGGCGGACCAGCCCCGACTCGTACGCCAGGTGAACCACCTCGGCCGTGAGCACGCGACCATGGCGGCGGCGCTGGAGGCGCTCACCCGGCGTGTCGATGCCGACCCGGAGCGGGTGTGGGGCTGGGGGAGTGCTCTCCTGCGCGAGCTCTCACGGCATCGCCAGCGCGGTGCGGACCTCGTCTATGACGCGTACGTCACCGACATCGGCGGCGAGACCTGATCCCGGCCGCCGACTGACGGCGTCGTCCACATTCGACGAACGCCCGTGACCTGGGCGAGGTCAGGGGATGCTCAGGCCGTCCAGGGCCTGCCTGCAGGAACAGTCGCCCTCGATGGGCAGCGCGGTCACCACATCGAGGAGCAGGCCCCGCAGTCGCTCGGTGTTCTCGCCGAACACCCGGAACACCTCCTCCTGGGTGACCCCGTGCTCGCCCTCGACACCGGCGTCAAGGTCGGTGACGAGGGCGATCGCGGTGTAACACAGGGCCAGTTCGCGAGCCAGGACCGCCTCCGGGTGGCCGGTCATGTTGACGATCGCGCCGCCCATCGAGGCGTACCAGCGGGACTCGGCGCGGGTCGAGAAGCGCGGCCCCTCGACGACGATCATCGTGCCGCCGTCGATGAGCGGGATGCCCTGCGCGTCCGCCCTTTCGACGACCGTCCGGCGGCCCACCGGGCAGTACGGATCGGCGAAGTTCACATGGACGGCACCCTCGTCGTAGAAGGTCTGCACCCGGCCACTCGTACGGTCGATCAGCTGATCGGGTACGACAAAAGTGCCCGCACCCAGCTCTGGCCGTAAGCCGCCGACGGCGCACGGCGCAACCACCTGACGCGCGCCCAGGGCCCGCAGCGCCCACAGGTTGGCCCGGTAGGGGATCCGGTGC
>JAOPWA010000023.1 GCA_025965915.1 Dactylosporangium sp.
TCAACCAGTGGGCCAACGTCGTGCGCTGGGAGCTGCGGCCGCGGATCTTCCTGCGTACCAGTGAGTTCCTCTGGCAGGAGGGGCACACCGCGCACGCCAGTTCCGACGACGCCCGCGCCTATGCCCGGGGCATCCTGCACGACGTGTACGAGGACTTCATGCGCCAGATGCTGGCCATACCGGTCGTGGTCGGGCTCAAGACCGCGCGCGAGCGCTTTGCCGGCGCCACCAGCACGTACACGCTCGAGGGCATGATGGGCGACGCCAAGGCCCTGCAGATGGGCACCAGCCACGAGCTGGGGCAGAACTTCGCGAAGGCGTTCGACATCGTGTACTCGTCGGCCGAGGGCCGGCAGGAGCACGCCTGGACGACCTCGTGGGGCACGTCGACCCGGATGCTCGGCGGCCTGATCATGGCACACGGCGACGACAACGGCCTGCGGGTGCCGCCACGGATCGCGCCGATCCAGGCGTACGTGACGATCGTCAAGGACGGTGACGGCGTGGCGGCGGAGGCCGCCAAGCTGCGCGACGGACTCCGCGACGCCGGCATCAGGGTCGGCTTCGACGACCGGGTCGACACCCCCTTCGGGCGCCGCGCGGTCGATGCCGAGCTCAAGGGCTACCCGGTGCGGATCGAAGTGGGTCCGCGCGACCTCGCTGCCGGCAACGTGGTGGTGGTCCGGCGTATCGCGGGCACCAAGACACCCACGCCGGTCGCCGACGTCGTCTCGGCGGTCCGCGCCGCCCTCGACGCCGACCAGCAGGCGCTCTACGACGAGGCGCTGGCCCGCCGGGTTTCGCACACCGCCGACGTGTCGAGCGTGGACGAGGGGATCGAGGCGGCCGCCACCGGCTGGGCCCGGCTGCCGTGGTCCGCGGTCGGCGCCGAGGGCGAGGCGAAGGCCAACGCGGTGGGCGTCACCGTGCGCTGCCTGACCCGCGCCGACGGATCGGTGCCCGGTTCGGAGGACGAACCAGATCTCGTCGCCTACCTGGGCCGCGCGTACTGATGCGCTTCGCGCCCGGCCGGGTCCTCGTGCACCGGCACTTCCAGCGCGACAGGCTGGCCCGGGTCCGCGTCATGCGGGTGGTCAGCGACGACGAGCGCGGTCTGCTGTTGTGGATCGGGGCCGGCAGCCCCGCGCTCTCCCTGCGCGCCGACGACGGTCGCACCATCCGGTCGATGCCCTTCGCGGAGTGGATCACGAGGCAGCGGCGGCTCACGACCGGTACCTGGGAGGGGCCCGGCGTACTCAAGCTGAGCCGCCCGGGCGCGGCTCACTCGGTGTGGTGGTTCTGGGACGACCGGGGCGGGTTCGGCGGTTGGTACGTCAACCTCGAGGAGGCTGGGGTGCGCTGGGACGACGGCGACGTCGCCGGCGTTGACATCGTCGACCAGGATCTCGACATCTGTGTCGAGCCGGACCGGTCGTGGCTGTGGAAGGACGAGCACGAGCTGACCGAGCGGCTGCGCTTTCCGGACCAGTACTGGGTCCACGACGCGGACGCGGTGTGGGCGGAGGGCCGCCGCGTGATCCCCGACATCGAGGCGGGCGCGTTCCCCTTCGACGGCAGCTGGTGCGATTTCGAGCCTGACCCGGGCTGGGTCGAGGTACCGGCCCTGCCCGCGGGTTGGGACCGGCCCCGCGCGTAAGGAGGGGCGGCGTCAGGCGGCGGCGAAGCGGGCCCGGTACGCCGACGGGGTCGTCCCCACGTCGCGGCCGAAGTGTCGGCGCAGCACCGCCGTGGTGCCGAATCCGGTCCGCCGAGCCACCTCATCCACCGGCAGGTCGCTGCGTTCGAGCAGTTCCTGGGCCAACTGCACCCGCTGATGGTGCAGCCATCGCAGCGGTGTCGTACCGGTGGTCTCCACGAAGCGCCGGGCGAACGTACGCGGCGACTGGTGGGCCAGGCGGGCCAGTTCGGTAACGGTGAGCGGGCGGTCGAGGTGCTCGCGCGCCCACACCAGTACGCCACCGAACTCGTCGGGGAGCGGTTCGACAATGACACGGGGCAGGAACTGTGCCTGGTCGCCGTCGCGGTGTGGAGGAGTGACCATGCGCCGCGCGATGGCGGCCGCCGCCGCGGCGCCGTGCGCCTCCCGTACGAGGTGCAGGCACAGGTCGATACCCGCGGCGGTGCCGGCGGATGTCCACAGCGGACCGTCGCAGACCCAGAGTGGACCGTTGGCGACGGTCACCGCCGGGTGGCGAGCGGCCAACTCCGCCGCCAGCTTCCAGTGCGTGGTCGCCCGGCGCCCGTCCAGCAGTCCGGCGTCCGCCAGCAGGAAGGCGCCGCTGCACAGTCCGGCGATCGGTACCCCGGCGTCGTGGACCGCGCGCAGGGCGCGCCGTTCGGTCTCGCTCGCCCCCGGCGGCGCCGGCTCGGCGCCGGGGACCAGTACGAGATCGGCCTCGGTGAGGGCCGAGAGGCCGTGCGTGGCGGAGAGGGTCGCCCCGCCCGCCAGCATGACCGGCCGGCGGCCGGGCGAGCAGCGGTGCAGCTCGAACGGTGGCACGCCGTCGTCGCGGCGGTCGACACCGAACACCTCGTGGATGACGCCGTAGTCGAACAGCCGGACCGCGTGGTGGAGCAGGACAGCCACGGTTCGCATGCCGTAATCATGCCATGTCCGATCATGGCAGTAATCAGTGCATGGTAGTCAAACCTGCCACTCGCGGTCCGGCCCCCCGCCGATCAACGATGGATGGCATGACCAGCGAAATCGAGCCGAACGCGGCTCTCATCGTCATCGACGTCCAGACCGGCTTCGACGAGCCGTACTGGGGTCGCCGAGCCAACCCCGCCGCCGAGGAGAACATCGGCCGCCTGATCTCCGCGTGGACCGCGACGGGCCGGCCCATCGTGCGGGTACGCCACGCCTCGCCGACGCCCGGCTCGCCGCTGGCGGCCGAGGCGCTCGGGCACGCGTACAAGCCGGTCGTCGCGGACCTCGAACCCGCACTGGAGGTCGTCAAGAGCGTGCACTCGTCGTTTTGCGGCACCCCGGACCTGCACGCCTGGCTGACCGGTTCGGGAATCCGCCAAGTGGTGATCTGCGGGATCCAGACCAACCGGTGCTGCGAGACAACCGCCCGGATGGCCGGCGACCTCGGATACGAGATGCTGTACGCCCTCGACGCCACATACACGTTCGACGAAGGCGATTTCTCCGCCGAGCAGATCATGACTGTGACCGCGGTCAACCTTCATGGCCATTTCGGTCGGGTGACCGACACCAGCGAGCTGCTGTCCCTGATCAGAGGCGTGGCACTGGCGTGAATTATGCCTCGTACGGGGTCCGGCGGCGGAACGGTCGAACATCTGGCACAATGGTCGACTGGTATCCGGTACGTGTCAGGCGCCCTCTAACCCGGGCACGTCACCAGTCCACCGAGCTGCCGTTCGCGCGATCCCCACCGCGTGTTGTCGGCGAGGATCTCAACCACGAACCAGGAGCGAACACACAGTGGCCGCACGTATCCGGCTTCTGCGGATGGGCAAGATCCGCAACCCGCAATACCGCATCGTCGTCGCCGACGCGCGCACCAAGCGCGACGGTCGGGCGATCGAATTCCTCGGCATCTACCACCCGAAGGAGGAGCCCTCGCTGATCGAGGTCAACTCCGAGCGGGCGCAGCACTGGCTGAAGGTCGGCGCCCAGCCGACCGAGGCGGTGCGGGCGATCCTGTCCAAGACCGGTGACTGGCAGAAGTTCAAGGGCCTGCCGGCACCCGAGCCGCTGAAGGTCGCGCCCGCCCGTGCCGACCGGCGCTCGCTCTACGAGGCTGAGGCTCAGGCGGCGGCCGGTGTGGCCACCCCCGAGGCTAAGCCGGCGAAGAAGACCGCGGCCAAGAAGGCGGCGCCCGTGGCCGAGCAGGCTCCGGTGGCCGAGCAGGCTCCGGTGGCCGAGCAGGCTCCGGTGGCCGAGCAGGCTCCGGTGG
>JAOPWA010000029.1 GCA_025965915.1 Dactylosporangium sp.
CTCCGGGCAGCTGGCCCGCCTCGCGGCAGCCGGGGTGCCCGGTGCGCATCCCGATGACTGGTGGGGCCTGCCGGAGCTGTCCGATGACCGCCCGATCGTCGACCCCGGCGAGCCGGTAACCGTCACACCGTCCACCGTGGAGACGGTGCAGCGTTGCAGCCTGCGGTGGTTGCTGGAGCGCCACGGTGGCAAGGGCAGGCCGTCGCCCGAGCAGGGCATCGGCAACCTGGTCCACGCGGCCGCGCTGCTCGCCGCGGACGCGACCGTCGACCGGGCCGCGCTCGTGGACTACGTCGCCGGTCGCTTCGACGCCATCGAACTGTCCGCGCGGTGGCTGGCGGGCCGCGAGCGCCAGCGTGCCGAGGCGATGCTCGACAAGCTGATCGGGTGGCTGGCCGAGAACCCCCGCCGGCTGATCGCGATCGAGCGTGACTTCCTCGTACGGCTCGGAGACGACCTGCAGATCAGAGGGCGGGTCGACCGCCTGGAGCTCGACGAGTCGGGTCGCCTGGTGGTGGTGGATCTGAAGACCGGCCGGAGCACCCCGACCGAGGCCGAGGTGGCCGACCATCCGCAGTTGGCGGCCTACCAGGCCGCCATCGAAGCGGGGGCGTTCGACGAGTCGGCCGAGGCCGGGGGAGCGGCGCTGGTCCATCTCGGCGGTGCCCGCAACGGCGCCAGGGTGCAGGGGCAGGCCGCGCTGGCCGAGACCGAGGACCCGGGCTGGGCCCGCGAGATGGTGAGCCGGACCGCGCAGACCATGGCGGCTTCGACCTTCCACGCCGTGCTCAACAACAAGTGCCGGGTCTGCCCGGTGCGCACCTCGTGCCCGATCTCCGGCAATGGCCGACAGGTCACCGACGGCGACGCCTCGTGACGCAGGATGCGCTGTTCGAGGTCGCCAGGCCGCGGGCCACAGTCGGGCCCCGATTCACGCCCCTGGAGCTGGCCCGCCTCCTCGGCCAGCCGCCGCCCACGCCACAGCAGGCGGAGGTCATCGCGGCGCCGGTCGAGCCCCTGCTCGTGGTCGCCGGCGCCGGCTCCGGCAAGACCGAGACGATGGCCGCACGGGTCGTCTGGCTCGTCGCCAACGGGCACGTACGCCCGGAGCAGGTCCTCGGCCTCACCTTCACCCGCAAGGCGGCCGGCGAGCTGGCGCACCGCCTGCGTCAACGCCTCTCCCAACTCGTACACCGGCTCGGGCGCGACGACCTCATCACCGGTGAGCCGACGGTGGCCACCTACCACTCCTACGCCGCCCGCGTCGTCTCCGAGCACGGCCTGCGCGCCGGGTACGAGCCGTCGAACCGGCTGCTGAGCGAGGCGGCCTGCTGGCAGCTCGCCGACGGCGTCGTCGTCTCCTATGACGGCGACATGTCGCACGTACTGGTCGCGCCGACGACCGTCACCGAGGCGGTCCTCCGGCTGGCCGCCGACCTGTCCGAGCACCTGCGTACGCCCGCCGAGCTGGCCGCCTGGACGGGCAGGTTCTTCGCCGAGGTGGAGTCCCGGCCGGGCAAGATGCTCAAGTCCGTGCGAGAGGTGCTCGACCGGCAGAAGGCCCGGCTGCAGCTGCTGCCGCTGGTGCGTGGGTATGCCGACCGCAAGCTCCTGCTCGAAACGATGGACTTCGGCGACCAGCTCGCCCGCGCGGCGACCGTGGCGAAGGACCATCCCGAGGTCGGCGCGATCGAGCGGGACCGCTACCGCGTGGTGCTGCTCGACGAGTACCAGGACACCAGTCACGCCCAGATCGTCCTACTGCGGGAGTTGTTCGGCGGAGGGCACCCGGTGACCGCGGTCGGCGACCCGGCCCAGTCCATCTACGGCTGGCGCGGCGCGAGCGCCGGAACCCTGGAGCGGTTCCCGACCGACTTCCCCGGGCGCGACAGGAAGCCGGCCCGCGAGTTGACACTGACGACCAGCTGGCGCAACCGCCCCGAGATCCTCGACGTGGCCAACGCGCTGTCCACATCGCTTCGTCACCAGGTTCCCAAGCTGTCGGCCGCGCCCCGCGTCGCGCCCCGGCTGTCGACATCGACCGTCCACTGTGCGCTGTTGGAGACCTATTCCGACGAGGCGGCCTGGATCGCCGGCCGGATCGTGGCCGCCTGGCGGACCGCGGCCGGTGCCCCTGATGATGTCGAGCCGGCGGACATCGCGGTCGAGCGCCGCCCCACCACGGCCGTCCTCGTGCGTACCCGTGCCCAGATGTCGCCCATCGAGGCCGCACTGCGCGCGCGTGGCGTGCCGGTCGAGGTCGTAGGCCTTGGCGGCCTGCTCGACACGCCGGAGGTACGCGACGTGGTGAGCACCCTGCGGGTACTCGCCGACCCGGCCGAGGGGGCGGCCCTGCTGCGGCTGCTCACCGGTCCCCGCTGGCGGATCGGGCCGCGTGATCTGGTGGCGCTGCACCGCCGGGCGCGTGAGCTGGCGGCGTCGCGCACGCGTGACGAGCCGCTCGTGTACTCCGAACGTAACGACGAAGCCGCGCTGGTCGAAGCGCTCGACGACCTGGGCGACCCGCAGCGGTACTCGTCGGAGGGGCACCGCCGCTTCGCCGCGTTCGCCGCCGAGCTGCGCGGACTGCGTCGCCGGCTCGACCAGCAGTTGCCCGACCTGATCAACGACGTGGAGCACACCATGGGGCTCGACGTCGAGGTGGCCGTCCGCCCCGGCGACGCCGGCCTGGCCCGGGGTCACCTCGACACCCTCGGCGATATCGCCGCCCGCTTCGCCAGCGAGTCGGAGGCACCGACGCTGTCGGCGTTCCTCGCATACCTGGCGGCGGCGGAGACCGAGGAGCGTGGCCTGGCGCCCGGCGAGGTGGCCGTCGTCGAAGGCGCGGTGCAGATCCTCACCGCACACGCGGCGAAGGGCCTGGAGTGGGACGTCGTCGCGGTCGCCGGCATGACGGCGGGCATGTTCCCGGGCCGGCCCAACAGCGGCGACCACTGGCTGCACGGGCTGGGGACCATGCCGTTCGCCCTGCGCGGCGACCGGGCCGGCCTGCCCGAGCTCGACCTGTCCCGGGCCACCGACCAGCGGGGCGTGGCCCGCGCCATCGACTCGTTCGAGGCGGCGTGGGAGTCCCACGACGAGCGCGAGGAACGGCGGCTGGCCTATGTCGCGGTGACCCGACCGCGCCGCCTGCTGCTCGCCAGCGGGTACTGGTGGGGCGAGGCCACCAAGCGCCCGCGCGGGCCGTCGCAGTTCCTGGTCGAGATACGCGACCGGTGCCTCGCCGGCGCCGGCGAGGTGGACGGGTGGGCCGACGCGCCGGCCGAGGACGCGACCAACCCCATGGCGGCGAAGCTGCCGCGGGTGAGCTGGCCGGCAGACCCACTCGGCCCTCGTCGGCAGGCGCTCGAGGAGGCCGCCGAACTGGTCCGCGCCGCGCTGGCCGGGCGTGCTTCCGACGACGACGAGGATTCCTGGGTCTACGAGGGGCACGCCTGGGCCTACGAGGCGGACCTGCTCATCGCCGAGCGTGACCGGCTCACGCCCGATCCGGACGCACCGGTCGACGTCACGCTGCCGCCGCATCTCAGCGTGACGCAACTGGTGACACTGCGCCGCGATCCGCAGCGGCTGGCAAGCGTGTTGCGCCGCCCGCTGCCGGCCCGGCCCGCCCCGTACGCCCGCCGGGGCACCGCTTTCCACCGCTGGTTGGAGCAGCACTTCCACTCCGACGGGCTGCTCGACCTCGACGAACTGCCCGGTGCGGCCGACGCCGACGCGGCCGGCGACGGTGCCCTGGAACTGCTGCGAGAGCGGTTCCTGGCAAGCGAGTGGGCCGACCGGACGCCCATTCGCGTCGCGGTGCCCTTCGCCACCGTCGTCGACGGCGTGGTGATCCGGGGACGGATCGACGCGGTCTTCGAGAACGCGGACGGCAGTTACGACGTGGTCCACTGGAAGACCGGTCCCCGACCGTCGGGCCTGGCCGCCGCGGCGTCCGAGGTGCAGGTGGCGGCCTACCGTCTGGCCTGGGCCGCGCTGGCCGGCATACCCGTCGAGCGGGTGCGGGCGGCGTTCGTCTACATACGCGAGGGGCTGACGGTCCGTCCGCCGGATCTGCTCGACGAGGCCGGCCTGGCCGCGCTCATCACCGCCGTCCCCACCGCCGGCAGCGACCCCGACGGGACCGACGAGACCGACGCCGACGAGACCGGGACCGACGCCGACGGGACCGACCCCGACGGGACGGACCCCGACGGGACGGACCCCGACGCTTCGGATTGACGCCGGGCAATTACGCCGCGGATTGGTGCCCGGCATCTGACAACCAACTGGCCTGTCCCACACGTCTAAATAGATGCTGATGTCTACGTGGCGGATCCGGGGGAGGACGGCGATGGGAGCGAATCTGGGCGCGGTGATGGGCCGACGCGCTATCGATCTTGGCGAGCTGCTGGTCGTCGTCGGGGTCGCCGTGGCCGGAGTGCTGTGCGCCGCCGTGCTCGCGTTCGGCCCGTGGCCGGCGCCGGGTGCCGTGCAGTACCCGGCCGTCCAGTTCGACCCGCCCCCGGTCGCGGCATCGCACGGCTGACACGTGTACGTGGGGCGCCCCGGCGGAGCGGCCGGTGCGGCGAGAGGCTGCGACACTTGGGTGGATGACCGAGCAGCAGTCGCCGTGGGCACGTCCGCCGACCGGCTCCGAGGAGCTGGCCGGCGGTTTCGCATACCCGTCGTCGCTGCCCGTCGATGCGGCGCCGCAGCGCACCGGTGGCGTCGCCGCCGTAGGGGTCACGCCGTCGGCGGGCCGTACCGGCTACCGGGCCGGCACCGTGGCCCGCCAGGCCCCGACATCGACCCCGCCACCGGTCCCGCCAACGGTGCCGCCGGTGGATCCGGCCAGGCGCAACCGGCTGATGTTGCGGTGGTTCGGGGTGGCCGCCATCGGTGTGGTCGCGATCGGCATGGCCGCCGTGCTCGTGATGGTGATGACCGGCGGTGGATCACCGTTCGGCAGGCGACTTGCCGGCCCGTCCGACACCCGGCCTGATCTCGCAAAGCTGTGCCCGCCGCCGTCCCAGGACACCGCCACCGCCGCCCCGGCCCTGCCACCGCCGCCCGGACCCCGCACCGTCGACAGCGGTTCCGGCATCTCGTATGCGGCATTCGACGTGCCGTGGCTGCCATGGCACGACTTGTGGACCAAGGGGACGCTGCACGTGTCGTACCAGGTGGGCCAGTATTTCGTCACGGAGAGCTACGTGGACCGGGACGGTTTCCGCAACGACTACCTCGCGTCGATCCTGTCCGGCTCCGTGCCCGCCGCCAACAACGACGCGTTGAGCCTCGACCTGCAGTGCACCGGCCGGCAGGTCGCCGCGGACGTGCGAGCCGAGTACTACCCTCGCCCCAGCCAGATGGACCTGCTGCGCGACGAGCAGACCACTCTGGGCGGGCGACCCGCGTGGGTGACCAAGTTCCGGATGCATTTCCACCGGACCGGCCTCAAAGCCAGCGACGAACTCGTGGGCCTGGCGCTCGTCGATGTCGGAAGGCCGCGGGCAGCAATCCTGTATGTGTCCATTCCGGGCACGCACCACGATTACGACGGGGTTGTCGACAGTGTTCTGAACTCAGTACGGCCGGTGGGATGATCGGACCGGCCCCGGACCGGTTAGTGTCGCAAGGGTGTCTGCTCGTAGTGCCACCATTCGGATACCGGCAACCAAGTACCCAGTCGAACGCCTCACGCTGCCCAACGGCCTGCGCGTGGTGTTCGCTCCAGACCGAAGCGCTCCGGTTGTCGGGGTCGCCGTCGTATACGACGTCGGCATCCGCTCCGAGCCGGAGGGGCGCACTGGGTTCGCGCACCTGTTCGAGCACCTGATGTTCCAGGGCTCGGAGAATCTCGAGAAGCTCGCACACTTCCGATACGTGCAGGGCTCCGGCTGATATTTCATCGGGTCGACAGAATTCTTGTACAAGGTGTACTTAGAGACGCTTCACTAAAAGGCTTTGGAGCGCGCGCTTGTCCTGGAGGCCGTTGGGATGCGGGGGCCCCGCCTGACCGAGGTGATTC
>JAOPWA010000033.1 GCA_025965915.1 Dactylosporangium sp.
GCCCGGCCTCCACCACGACGATGTCACCCTGCTGCAGTTGCGGCGCAGGTACCGCCTCCTCGGCGACGCGCTCGGATCCGGGCGCCCAACCGACCAGCCGGCGGGCGACGGTGTCCCTCTTGGCCCGGCGCAGCGTCTCGGCCTGTGCCTTACCCCGGCCTTCGGCGACCGCCTCGGCGAGGTTGGCGAACAGCACGGTCAACCACAGCCAGACCGTGGTCAGCCAGGCGAACACGGTCGGGTGCACGATCGCGAGGACGGTCGTGAACACCGAGCCGATCTCGACGATCAACACGACCGGGTTGCGCCACAGCGTCAGCGGGCTGAGCTTGCGCAGCGCCTCCGGGATGGACCTGAGCAGTTGCCTGGGGTCGAGCAGGCCACCGGCGACCCCGCGCGGGCCGCCGGGGGTCGGCGGCTGCGCGGCGGCAGGCGTCTTCACCGCGGTCGTGGACATCTCAGCTGCGCTCCTTCGACCAGTCTGGTCCGCGAAGCTGCACGGCGGCGGGCGGCCACCCACTTCACAGGCCCTCGGCGAGGGGGCCGAGGGCCAGGGCGGGCAGGTAGGTCAGCGCGACCAGGACGATGACCACGCCGACGACCATGCCGACGAACAGGGGCTGGTGCGTCTTCAACGTGCCGACCGACGCCGGTATGGGCTGCTGCGCTGCCAGCGAGCCGGCCAGGCCGAGCACGAAGACGATCGGCAGGAGCCGGCCGAGCAGCATCGCCGCCGCGAGCGTGGTGTTGTACCAGGTCGTGTCGGCGCTGATGCCGGCGAACGCCGAGCCGTTGTTGTTTGCCGCCGAGGTGTAGGCGTAGAGCACCTCCGACAGGCCGTGCGGCCCGGGGTTGAGCATCGACGCCCGCGCCGACGCCAGTGACATGGCTGCCGCGGTGCCGACGAGTACCAGCGTCGGGGTGGTCAGGAAGTACAGCGAGGCGAACTTGACCTCACGTCCACTGATCTTCTTGCCCAGGTACTCCGGGGTCCGCCCGACCATCAACCCGGCCACGAACACCGTGATCACGGCGAGGATGAGGATTCCGTACAGGCCCGAGCCGGCCCCACCGGGCGCGATCTCGCCGAGCATCATGTTTGCCATCAGCACCGCCCCGCCGAGCGGGGTGTATGAGTCGTGGGACGAATTGACGGCACCGGTCGACGTCAACGTCGTCGCGGCCGCGAAGGTCGCCGACTGTGGTACCCCGAACCGGGCCTCGGTACCCTCGGTCGCCGCACCCACCGCCTGCGGAACCGTTCCCTGGTGGGCCACCTGGGCAGCGTTGACCGCGAGGACGCTGCCGAGCGCCAGGATCGCCATGATGATCGCGATCGCTAGGCCCTGCCGGTTGTCTCCGACCATCCGGCCGAACACCCGGGGCAGTGCGAACGAGATCGCCAGCAGCAGGAAGATCTCGATCCAGTTGGTCCAGCTGGTCGGATTCTCGAACGGGTGGGCGCTGTTGGCGTTGTAGAAGCCGCCGCCGTTCGTACCGAACTCCTTGATGACCTCCTGACTCGCCACCGGACCACCGGGGATGTGCTGCGTCGTGCCGGCAACGGTGTGCACGTCACGCCCGCCCGACAGGTTCTCCACCATGCCGCCGGCGATGAAGACGGTCGCGCCGACCACCGCGACCGGCAGCAGGATCCGCAGGCAGATCCGAACCAGGTCGACCCAGAAGTTGCCCAACCGCGCCGTCTGGGTGCGGACGAAACCGCGCACCAACGCCACTGCGACGGCGATGCCGACGGCCGCCGAAGCGAAGTTCTGGACCGTCAGGCCGGCCATCTGTACCAGGTGGCCCATTGTGGACTCACCCGAGTACGACTGCCAGTCGGTGTTGGTCACGAAGCTCACCGCGGTGTTCCACGCCTGGTCGCTCCTGACCGCCGGCAGCCCCAGGCTGAGCCACAGATGGCTCTGCAACCGCTGGAACGCATACAAGAACAGCACCGACACGGCCGAGAAGGCCAGGACGCCGCGCGCGTACACGCCCCAGGTCTGCTCGCCGTCGGGGTTGACGCCGACCAGCCGGTAGATCGCCCGCTCGACGCGCCAGTGCCGGTGCGTGGTGAACACGCGGTACATGTAGTCCCCGAGCGGGCGGTAGGCCGCCATGAGCGCGACCAGTAGGGAGGCGATGAACAGCGCGCCCGCTCCGGCAGCGGTCATCTAGAACCGCTCCGCAAACAGAAGGGCCGCCACGAGGTACACGATCAGCACGACCGCGAGGACCAGGCCTACCAGGTTCTCGGCGTCCACGGCTTCTCCGCGTTCACAGCTTCTCCACCGCCCGCACCGCCAGGCCCAAGCCGGCGAACAGCGCCACGGTCAACAGCACGAACACAACGTCAGACACGGCGACACTCCTCCTTCGACTTCATGCCTGGACAACTCACCGAACCGGTTGACCGGAAACCCCGCGAAGACCGCGAATCCCGTCGCTGCCGATCCTTGGCGGCGTTTAACCGGCACCGGTGATCGGGCACATGCATCCTGGCTGCACGTCGATCACTCACGGGAGGCCGCCAGGATGGTGCGAGTAACCGACGAAAGCCCGGACCACGGCGTGTCGGCGCGGCGACGGGTCGCCGCGTCAGGGGCGGTAGGAGTCTGCGCGGGCGCGCTATCGGCCCTGGTACTGCCGTGGCCACTGGTACCCCTGGTCGCCTGGGACGTCGCCGCCGGAACCTTCGTGTGCTGGATCTGGCTCAGCATCTGGCGGCTCGACGCGCGGCAGACTGCCCGTCACGCGGAACGCGAGGACCCGACCCACGCCGCCGCCGACGGGCTGCTGCTGGCCGCGGCCGTGGCCAGCCTCGCGGCGGTCGGCGGCGTGATCGTGCAGGCCGGATCGGGCGGGGGCTTCCGGCAAGGCGTGCAGGCGGGCTTCGGGGTCGCCAGCGTGATCCTGTCCTGGGCGGTGATCCACACCGTGTTCACCCTCCGCTACGCAAGGCTGTACTACGCCGGCGAGGACGGCGGGGTCGACTTCCACGACGGGGCGAAGCCGCGATTCTCCGACTTCGCCTATCTCGCCTTCACCGTCGGGATGACGTTCCAGGTCTCCGACACCGAAATGAACACCTCCGCCTTCCGCGCCACAGTGCTCCGCCATGCGCTGCTGTCGTACCTGTTCGGCACCGTGATCGTCGCGCTGACGATCAATCTCGTGGCCGGGTTGACCAAGTAACCGGCGGCCCTGGCGGTTTCCGCCATCTGTAACCGGATGGACTCACCCCGTAGGGATTGGCAGGCTGGGCGGCGCACCCTCCGTCGAGTCAACCCCTACGGGCGCCCCCATGTGGCCGATGAGCGGAAGGAAACAACATGTCCCTGGACGTACCCACCGCCCTACTCGAACGGGCCGAGGCCGGCCCGGTGGAAGACGCCGAGTTCGTCGCCTGCCTGCGCGACTCGCTGCCCTACGCGTGGAGCGTGATCACCGAAGTGGTCGCCGACCTGCGCCGTGACGGCGGCGAGTTCGCCGACCACGCCGTTCCGCCACCCAGCGAGGCCGAGCGCGGCCAACTGCTACGGGCCCTCGCAAGCGATGCGATCCGGGGCGGGCTGGAGCGCCACTTCGGGGTGAAGTTGGCGTTCCAGAACTGCCACCGGGTCGCCGCCTTCTCCCCGGCCGCTGTCGGCGCGGCGACCTACCGCGACTTCGTCTCACCCCGGGAACAGTTGCTCAACCAGTCACCGGAGCTGCGTGACTGCTGACGCCGAGGCATCGGCGGCCGTCCGCGTGCCGGCGGCCGCCGGGCCGCGGGTGGACCTGTTCCTGCTCGCCGGGCAGTTCCCCGCGACCGACCACCCGACGACGCTGCGCCGCACGGTCGCCTACGCCCGCGCTGCCGAGGCGGCCGGCTTCGACGGCGTATGGCTGGCCGAACACCACTTCATCTCCTACGGCGTCTGCCCGTCGGCCGTCGCACTGGCCGGGTACGTGCTGGGCCAGACCACCCGCCTCGAGGTCGGCACCGCGGTGGCGATCCTGTCCAACCGCCACCCGGTGGCGCTGGCCGAGGAAGCCGCGCTGCTCGACGCGGTCTCCGGCGGCCGGTTCTGCCTCGGTGTCGGGCGCGGGGGCCCGTGGGTGGATCTGGAGGTGTTCGGCAGCGGGCTGGACCGCTTCACCGACGGCTTCGCCGAGTCCCTCGACCTGCTGCTGGCGACGCTGTCCGGCGAGACCACCGTCCGAGCCGACGGCCGGTTCTTCCGTTTCCGGGAGGTATCCGTCGTGCCCCGGCCCGATGGGCCGCTACCGGTCTGGGTCGCGGCCACGTCGGCGTTCACCGTGGACCTCGGTGCCCGCCGGGGCCTGCCGTTGCTGCTCGGGATGCACGACGACGACGCGGCCAAGGCGGCGCTGCTCAACCGGTACACGGGCACCGCCGCCGGGGCCGGTCGGGAACCCGTCGGCGTGACCCACGCCTCGGCGCACCTCGCCTACGTCGCCGACACCGACGCCGGCGCCGAGAAGGCGCTGCGGGCTTCGCTTTCCGGATGGCTGGCGCGCACGGGCGAGTACGTGCGGCTGGACGGCCAGCTCGGCCGGCGCGACGTGGACGCGTACGTGACGCAGCTGCTCGCGATTCACCCGGTCGGCACACCCCGGCGCTGCGTGGAGCGGTTGACCGCGAGCCTCGCAGCGACCGGGGCGAAGCGCATTCTGCTGATGGTCGAGGGGGCCGGCGACCCCGACCTCACCCTGACCAACATCGCCCGGCTCGGCGCCGACGTGCTTCCGAGGGTGAAACGCTTCAGCGAGACCCCGACGACGGCTCGGTAACGACCGGCCGCAGCCCCTCCAACCCGGCCGGCAACGGCTGCGTATGCAGCACTCCGAGACGCTGCGTCGCCCGGGTGAGGGCCACGTACAGGTCGCTGTAGCCACGCGTGGACTCGGCCGCGATGCGGTCGGGCTCGACGACGACCACCGAGTCGAACTCCAGGCCCTTGGCCTGCCGCACCGTCAGCACGACCACCCGGCTCTCCAGATCCGGCTGCTCGCCGACGGCTGCTTCGGGTAGCGCCTTCGTGACCGCCCTGCCCAGCTCATATTCGTGGCCGGCGGGCACGATCACCCCGATCCTGCCGTCGACCACCTCGGCGGCCTCGCGCAGCACCACGTCCACGAGACACTCGTGGAGGCGTTCCGGCTCGACCCGCAGTCCCCAGGGCTCGACGCCGCTGTGCCGCACGGAGCGCGGCGGGCGTAGTGACGGGTCGATGCCGGCCAGCACGCCCGCACCGACCGCCATGATCTCCGCCGGGGTCCGGTAGTTGACCGTCAGCTCCTCCAGGCGCCAGCGGTCGGCCACGTACGGTTCGAGCGCCTGTTGCCAGGACGTCGTTCCGGCCAGGTCGCCGGTCTGGGCGACGTCCCCGACCACCGTCATCGACCGGCTCGGGCACCGCCGCATCAGCAGTCGCCAGGCCATCGGCGACAGCTCCTGCGCCTCGTCGACCACGATGTGCCCGAAGGCCCACTTGCGGTCGGCCGCGGCGCGCTCGGCCGGGGTCAGCCGCGCCTCCTCAGAATGCCGTTCGGCGAGCCGTTCGGCCTCGATCAGGTCGGTCGCCGCCAGGATCTCCGACTCCGCCTCGTCTTCGAAGTCGAGCGATCCCGAGCCGGACATGATCTCCAGTGCGCCCTCGGCGTACGCGATCCGCTGCCGGCGCCGCTTCTCCGCCAGGGCGTCGACGCCCCGGTCGTCCTCGCCGAGCAACTCGGCCGCTTCGTCGAGCAGCGGCACGTCAGCTGGCGTCCAGCCGCCGCCCGGCTCGCGCCGCAGCAGGTCCCGTTCGGCCTCGGTGAGCTGCGGCGCGGCGGTGGCGAGCCGTTCGTCCGTGGCGTACAGGTCGGTGAGGAGCTGCCGGGGCGTGAGGATGGGCCACATCCAGTCCAGCGCGGCCCGGATCTCCGGCTCCAGGCGCAGTTCGCGCCGGATCTCGGCCAGATCGGCCTCTTCGAGCAGGTGCTCATCGCCGGGCGCGTCGTCTCCACCCAGCGGGTCGTTGGCGAACGGGTCGGTGCCGATGCGGTCGGCGATCTGGAGTGAGAGCGCGTGGATGATCTCGGTGTCGAAGATCGGCCGCGCCAGGTTGTGCAGCTTGCCGGACTGCCGGGCGCGGGCACGCGCGTCCTCGCAGGTAGCCCGGTCCAGCCGTAGCCAGTCCTGCTCGATGGCGAGGTCCATGTACTTGTCAGGCACCCGCTGCCGGTCGCGGATCGCGGCGGCCAGTACCTCGGTCATCGCCAGACGCCCCTTCACCTCGGCGGTCTCGGGCGGCTCGACTCGACGGGCGGTGACGCCCGGGTACAGGTCGCCGACCGTGCCGAGCAGCACTCCGGTCTCGGCGAGTGAGGGCAGCACCTGGGAGATGTAGCGCAGGAACGTCTCGTTCGGCCCCACGACGAGCACCACCCGCGTGGAGAGTTGCTGCCGGTACGTATAGAGCAGGTATGCCACGCGGTGCAGCGCGACGGCCGTCTTCCCGGTGCCGGGGCCGCCCTGCACGACGAGGGCTCCGCCCGGCTCCGAGCGGATCACACGGTCCTGCTCGGCCTGGATGGTCTCGACGATGTCCCTCATCCGTCCGGTACGACGGGCGTCCAGCGCGGCGAGCAGCGCGGCCTCACCGGTCACTTCTTCGTGCGCGCCCACCCGGGTAGCGGTCAGGTCCAGCACCTCGTCGTCCAGGCCGACCACCGTTCGACGCCTGGTGCGGATGTGCCGGCGACGCTCGACGCCCTCCGGTGACACCGCGGTGGCCAGGTAGAACGGGCGGGCCGCCGGCGCCCGCCAGTCCATCAGCAGCGGATCGTAGTCTCCACTCTCGTCGAAGATCCCGATGCGACCGATGTAACGGCGCTCGCCGCCGTCGAAGTCCAGCCGGCCGAAGCACAGGCCGTTCTCGACCGCGCTGAACTGGGCCACCTGGTCGGTGTACATCGTGATCGCGGTCTCGCGTTCGGAGCGCGCCTGCGGCGTGCCGCCGGTTGCCCGCAGAGCATCGTCCAGTCGGCTCGACGCCTGCTCGCGCAGATCATCGAGCCGGCCGTACAGCATCGACACGTACTCCTGCTCCCGACCGAGCTCGTCGGTCCGGTTGTCGGAGACGCCGCCAGCGCTTGACAAACTGACTCCCTGTCCGCTAATGTTGGCTTTCGAACAGCTTTTGCAGCCGTTCTTTTTTTATGCCCGAATCACCAAAGATAGCGTCTCTTCCGCGCGCACGGTGCCTTCACCGTCATCGGTTGGCGCCGATT
>JAOPWA010000050.1 GCA_025965915.1 Dactylosporangium sp.
TCGAACTGGGGCACCAACACGGTCTCGGTGCTGGATGCCGCCACCCTGGCGGCCCGCGCGACCCTGAGCGTCGGCAGCCACCCGACCGCCATGGTCCGCAACCCGGTGACCGGGCAGATGTACATCGCGGTCACCGACACCGACCGGATCGCGGTCATCGAACCGAACGCCACCGAGGTGAGCAGGTACATCGATCTCGCGCCATACCGGGGCGCGCCGGTCGGCACCAGCCCCGAGGGTCTGGACGTCTCGAAGGACGGGCGGACGCTCTACGTGGCCAACGCCGGCAACAACGACGTAGCGGTGGTCGACCCCGCCGCAGGTCGGGTGACGGGACTGATCCCCACCGGCTGGTATCCGACCACGGTCACCCTCACCCGCGACGGCTCCACCCTGCTGGTGACCAACGCCAAGGGCCTCGGTGCCGGCCCCAACCCGCGTGGCCCCAACCTGACGGTCACGGACTTCTCCCAGTACGTCGGCACGATGATCATGGGTACGCTGTCGGCCGTGCCCGTGCCCGACCGGGCCGCGCTGGCGCGCTTCACCAAACAGGTGCACAGCAACAACCGGTTTGACGCGACGGACGACGGCGAGCACGGCCGGGGCAGCGGGATCGTTCCGGCCCGGGCGGGCAACGCCTCGCCGATCAAGCACGTCATCTACATCGTCAAGGAGAACCGCACCTACGACCAGGTGTTCGGCTCGTTGGGCAAGGGTAACGGCGACCCGTCGCTGAACCTCTTCGGCGACGAATCCGCGCCCAACCACCGCAGCCTGGCCCGCAACTTCGTCACACTGGACAACTTCTACGCGGACGGCGCGGTGTCCTCCGACGGTTGGGAGTGGGCCACCGCCTCTGAGTCCAACAGCTACAACGAGCACCTCTGGCCGGTAGCGTACGGCGGCCGCGGACGCTCCGACGACGTGTACACCAACCAGGCCACCGATCCGGGCAAGATCACCGGCGACTCACGGATCTGGGACCGGCTCGACGACGCCGGCATCTCCTACCGCAACTACGGAATGTGGGCCGGTGGCCCGCTGCCGGCAAAGGTGTTCCCCACCGAGCCACGGCTGGCCGGTCACACCGACCCGAACTACGCCGCCCAGGACCTGACCATCAGGGACAACAGCCGGGTCGACGAGTGGACGAAGGAGTTCAACCAGTTCGTCGGCAACGGTCAACTGCCGGCCATGGAGTTCGTCCGGCTGGGCGACGACCACACCTTCGGCACGGCACCGGGCCGACCGACCCCAAGCGCGATGGTCGCCGACAACGACCTCGCGGTCGGGCGGATCGTCGACGCGGTCTCGCACAGCCCGTACTGGAAGGACACGGCCATCTTCATCACCGAGGATGACGCCCAGAACGGGCCCGACCACGTCGACGCCCACCGGACCGTCGCGTTGGTGGTCAGCCCCTACACCCAGACCGGCAGGGTCGACTCCACGCAGTACAGCACGGTGTCGATGATGCGCACCATGGAACTGCTCGCCGGCATCGGACCACTGACGCAGTACGACGCGATGGCGACACCGATGATCGCGAGCTTCGCCAGAAAGCCGAACCTGAAGCCATTCGACGCGATGACGCCCAGCCAGTCGCTGACCGCGACGAACGCCGCGAACGCGCCGATGGCGGCACAGTCGGCCCAGATGAACTTCAGCGACGCCGACAAGGCCCCCGAGCAGCAACTCAACGAGGCCATCTGGAAGAGCGTGAAGGGCTCGGACAGCGCGATGCCGCAGCCGGTCACCAGGGGACCCAAGAACGCCAAGGACCCCGACGACTGAGCCCGACCCCGGCCCCCGTACGCGGTGCACACCACGTACGGGGGCCGGCGGCCGACGTCACCCCGCCGGCCCGCAGCCGGCGACCGCGGCGAGGAGCAGCCCGTCGCGCGCCAGCCAGCGGCCGGTGAACCCGTCGACCTCGCCGTCTCCCACGCGCGGCCCGGACACCAGTAGCCGGGCGCTGAACGTACCGTCGGGGTCGATCTCGATCACGGCGTCCTCGAAGCCCAGCCACCGCTTCGCGAGCGGAAACCATGCTTTGTAGACCGCTTCCTTCGCACAGAACAACAGCCGGTCCCAGCACACCGTCGGCGCGGCGTCGGTCAGCCGCGTCAGCAGCGCCCGCTCCTGTGGCAGGCTGACCATGTCCAGTACCTTGCCGGGAAGCGGCAGCGCGGGCTCGGCGTCGATGCCGATCGTGGTCACCTTCTCGGCCCAGGCCACGGCTGCGGCCCGGTATCCCTCGCAGTGGGTCATGCTGCCCACGACACCATCGGGCCACCGCGGTGCACCACGCTCACCGGGCAGCACCGCGACGGGCGGCAACCCCAGTTCGGCCAGCGCCCGTCGGGCACACCCGCGTACGGTCGCGAACTCCGCGCGCCGCTTGTCCACCGCGCGCTCCAGCAGCGCCGCCTCCTCGGCGAACAGCGGCGCCTGGCCGAGATCGTCGAAAGCGTCGGCCGACCTGACATCCCAGGGAAGGATCTCCTCGATCATGTCGGCTCCCGGGCCGGCATCACCTCGTAGGGGCGCGCCACGCGCCGACCATATCAACGGCGGCCACCGCGGTTGCGGTACCGCCGGTGCGCTCGCCGTTGCCGAACAGGCACCCTTCGACCCGGTCGGCGCCGGCGAGCAGGC
>JAOPWA010000055.1 GCA_025965915.1 Dactylosporangium sp.
TGCCGGCGCTGGCGGGCCAGGCGGGTGGCCAGCTTGCGGGCCAACGGCCGTAGCGCGTCACGCAGCACCTCGACCTCGACCCGGGAGGCGTTGAGAAAGTCGATGTCTTCGGGCAGCGGTCGCCGAAGCGTGCGCGCCACGGCCGCCGCGCCGCGGTCGGCGACCAGGCGCCGCCGGATCTCTGACTCGACCTCCGCTCGGAACTGGTCAATGAGCTCGGCGTACTCTTCGTCCGCGAGGCGCTCTTCGAGTGCGCTGACCTGGCCGCCTGCCGCTGCCTCGGCCGCCTCGGCGCGCAGCCGCTCGAGCATGCCTTCGAGGTTTGCGGGGCGCAGCGCCTTGAACAGATAGAACGTGCCGGCGACCGGGCGACCGGGCTCCATGCCCGCATGGCGGGTGACCATCTGTGCGGCAATCGCTCGCATCATCACCTGGTCGCTGTCGCGAACGGCGCGATACAGCAGCCCAAGGATCTCTTCATCGCTGAGCGCGCCGATAGTGCTCGCGGAGGTCTCCGGTGCTCCTGGCTCACGCTCCGTGCCCGGCGAGAAGTACAGGTCGAAGACGGTCTCAAACGCCTTGACGTGATCGGGATTTTTCACCAGCGTGGCCGCCAGTGCCGCCTTCACCGCTGCCCGGTTCTCGATCGGCACCTGCCCGAGTGCTTGCGCCGCGTCGATGTGCTCGGTCGGAGACAATGGCAGACCGACGGCGCGCAGTTCGGCGACGAGACCGGCGACGGCGTTGAGCACGGGCCCTCCCTATTGGAGTCGTTTGCGGGCTAGCGTGGTCGCATGACCAAACCGCCCGTCGTACTGCTGCACGGTCTGGCGTCCTCGTTCACGCACAACTGGCGCGATCCCGGCTGGGTCGACTTGTTGGTGGAGTTGGGGCGTCAAGTTGTCCCGGTGGATCTGCCCGGTCACGGCCAGGGGCCGCACCCAACCGACCCCGCTGCCTACGCCGACGTTGTCGACCAGGTCGTGCGGCAGATCGACGCCGCCGTGGACAGCTCGACACCGCTCGACGCGGTCGGCTTTTCCGCCGGGGCCGAAACCCTCCTGCGGTTGGCGGCCGTCCGACCACAGCGGTTCCGCCGCCTCGCCGTGCTCGGTGTCAGTTCGTCCATTCTGGAGGCGAGCGACGGTGCGATCGCGGCGTTGGCCGATGCCCTGGAGCGCCCGGAAGACCCGGTGGACGTCCAGGCGCGGCTCTTCCGCAGGATGGCGGAGGCTGCCGGCAACGATGCGGGAGCGCTTGTCGCGTTTCTGCGCCGGCCTCGACGCCCCCTGACCGAGGCTGATCTTTCCCGCGTCCGGTGCCCGGTCCTCGTGGTCCTCGGTGACCGCGATCTGGTCGGCCCGCCGGACCGGCTCCTCGCGGCGCTGCCCGACGCCCACCTGGTGACGCTGCGCGGCGTCGACCACTTCGGTACGCCGTCGGACCACCGGTGCCTTGACGCGGTACTGCGATTCCTCGACGCTTGACAGGTCCGGCCGGTTCATATAGTGAGCTCGCCCAAAGACTTCTCGGCCGTTTGAATGTCCGTCTGGTACTTGAGCAGCACGTTCGCGGTCTGCCGGAGCAGCCCGGAATCGATCTCCTCCGCGCCGAGCAAGACCAGGGTGCGCGCCCAGTCGAGGGTCTCGGAGACCGACGGATGCTTCTTCAGTTCCAGGCTGCGCAGCGACCGCACCACGCGCGTCAGCTGGGTGGCGAGGTGCTCGGAGATGCCCGGCACGCGGGAGAGCACGATTTCGCGTTCCCGCTCGACGGTCGGATAGTCGAGGAAGAGGAACAGACACCGGCGCTTGAGCGCCTCCGACAGCTCCCGGCTGCTGTTCGAGGTCAGGAAGACCATCGGTACCTGGTTGGCCTTTACCGTGCCGATCTCCGGGATGGAGACCTGGTAATCAGAGAGCACCTCCAAGAGCAGTGCCTCAGTCTCCACGTCAAGGCGGTCAACCTCGTCGATGAGTAGCACCACCGGCTCGGAGGCCCGGATCGCCTCCAGGAGCGGCCGGGTGAGCAGAAACCGCTCGCTGAAGAGGTCGTCGTCGAGCTCGTCCCACCGCCGGTCGACCGCACCCGCCCCGTCCCTGCGCGTCTGCAGGTGCAGCAACTGCTTGCGGTAATCCCACTCGTACAGCGCCTTTGCCTCGTCGAGGCCCTCGTAGCACTGCAGCCGGATCAGGCGAGTGCCCGTCATGGAGGCGACACTCTTGGCCAGCTCGGTCTTCCCGGTTCCGGCCGGCCCTTCGACCAGCACCGGCTTGCCCAACCGGTCAGCCAGGTACACAACGCCGGCGATAGTCTCATTGGATATGTAACCGATGTTCTGCAACTGCTCGGCGACAGCCTCGACCGTCGCGAAGCGCGGTGGCGAGTCGAGCCCGCCGACCTCGCGCGTACCCGTCGTGGGCTTCGTCTTCTGTACCGCCTCGTCCACCACTGGACCCGCCTTTGCGTCGAGCAACCTTTAGCCAAACATCAAACTAATGTTCGCCGGTGTCGGGGTCAACTGCCGCGCTCGCTGCGTGGCCGTCCGCGTGGCCATCCGCGTCGCGCGCCGACGGGTGTCCCTCCGCCGCAAGGGGGTAGCGTGGCAATTAGTTCGATGCTATGAAAACTATCGTGGGTACTGTACAGATCGTGTCGACGATCATCGCGGCGTTGGTGACCGTCGCCGCCGTGGTCCTCGCGGTCCGCACGGTTGGTCAGATGGTCCGTGTCATCAGGTTGGGCCAGCCCGACCCGGAGCGCTTCGACCGTAAGGGTCAGCGCGCGGTGACCATGCTCAAGGAAATCGTCGGCCATACCCGGATGCTCAAGTGGACCGTGGTCGGTGTCTCGCACTGGTTCGTGATGGTCGCGTTCGTGGTGCTGTCGACGTTGGTGATGGGCGCCTACTTCGAGGTGGTCAACCCCAAGCTGGATCTGCCGATCATCGGTGGCTGGACGCCCTATGGCCTCCTGACCGAGTGGATCGGCGTGCTCGGTTTCATCGGCATTCTCGTGTTGATGGCGATCCGGCTGCGCAACCGGCCGACCCGGGGCAAGGGGCGCTCCCGCTTCCTGGGTTCGACGATGTGGCAGGCCTACTACGTCGAGTACACGATCCTCGCGGTCTTGATCTGCGGTTTTCTCATCCGCGGTCTGAAGGCGGCGGCCGGTGACCTGCCCTTTCCGGTCTGGGCCGCGCCGGTCTCCCACGCCGTCGGCGCCGCGTTCGGCGGTCTGTCCGAGGGCGGCGCGCACACCGGCGTGACGCTGGTCGCGCTGGTCAAGATCCTGATCAGTATGGCCTGGCTCATCACGATCGCCCTCAACATCACGATGGGCGTGGCCTGGCACCGGTTCTCCGCGTTCTTCAACATCTTCTTCAAGCGCACCGCCAGCGAGAAGCCGGCCCTGGGCGGCCTGCGGCCGATGATGAGCGAGGGCAAGCCGCTCAACTTCGAAGAGGCCGACCCGGAGTCCGACCAGTTCGGTGTGGCCCAGGTGGAGCAGTTCACCTGGAAGGGCCTGCTCGACTTCACTACCTGCACCGAGTGCGGCCGGTGCCAGTCGCAGTGCCCGGCATGGAACACCGGAAAGCCGCTCTCGCCCAAGCTGCTCGTGCTGAGCCTGCGCGACCACGCGTACGCCAAGGCGCCCTACCTGCTGGCCGGCGGCGGCAAGGACCTGACCGGTGAAGAGAAGGCCACCCAGGAGCAGCTCGCCGGAGTCAACGTGCTCGCGCTCGCCGAGGCCGACCGTCCGCTGATCGGCACCGAAGCCGACGGTGGGATCATCGACCCGGACGTGCTGTGGTCGTGCACCACCTGCGGTGCCTGCGTCGAGCAGTGCCCGGTCGACATCGAGCACGTCGACCACATCATGGACATGCGGCGCTACCAGGTGCTCATCGAGTCCAACTTCCCCAGCGAGGCCGGCGTGATGCTGCGCAACCTGGAGAACAAGGGCAACCCGTGGGGTGCGGCGCCCAACACGCGTGAGGAATGGACCAAGGGCCTCGGATTCGAGGTGCCGAAGGTCACCGACGGCGGCGACTTCGAGTACCTGTTCTGGGTCGGCTGCGCCGGGGCGTTCGAGGACCGGGCGAAGAAGACCACCCGCGCCGTGGCCACGTTGCTGCACGAGGCGGGCGTCAGCTTCGCGATCCTCGGCGAGGGCGAGACGTGTACGGGTGACCCGGCGCGCCGCATCGGCAACGAGTTCGTCTTCCAGATGCTCGCCCAGCAGAACGTCGAGACGCTCAACGAGGTCGGCGTCAAGAAGATCGTCGCCACCTGCCCGCACTGCTTCAACACCCTCGCCAACGAGTACGGCCAGCTCGGCGGGAACTTCGAGGTCGTACACCACACGCAGTTGCTGGCCCACCTGGTCGAGTCGGGCAAGCTCACCCCGGTGCAGCCGGTGGAGGGCGGCGTCACCTACCACGACCCCTGCTACCTGGGCCGCCACAACCGGGTGTTCGAGCCCCCGCGTGAGGTCCTGGAGGCGGCCGTCGGTGCCAACGGCAACGGCAACGGCAACGGCAACGGGTCGAAGGGCATCACCGAGATGGAGCGCTTCGCCGAGCGCTCGTTCTGCTGCGGCGCCGGTGGTGCCCGCATGTGGATGGAGGAGCGCATCGGCAAGCGCATCAACGTCGAGCGCGCCGAGGAGGCCATCGCGACCGGTGCACAGACGGTGGCGGTCGGTTGCCCGTTCTGTCTGACCATGCTCGGCGACGGTGTGACCGGCAAGAAGGCCGTTGGCGAGGCGAGCACGGACGTGGAGGTCGTCGACGTGGCGACGGTCCTGCTCAGGTCCCTGAAGCCGGAATAGTCCCGGTCTACGTGAGAGGCCGTCCCTGACAGGGGCGGCCTCTCACGTAAGGGACGCATGGAACAATTGGCGACGAGGTGAGGGAATCATCAACGGCTCATTGCTGATGACGCTGCTGCCGCTGCTGGCGTTCATACTGCTCACGGCGGCCAACGCGGGTTTTGTTGCGGCGGAGTTCTCATTGGTCACCGTCGACCGGGCGGAGATCGACAGGGAGGCCGAGGCCGGCGACCGCAGCGCACGTACGGTCCGCGACGCGCTGCGTGAGCTGTCTTTCCAGCTCTCCGGTGCCCAGCTCGGGATCACCATCGCCGCGCTGCTCACCGGTTATCTCGCCGAGCCGGCCCTGGCGCACCTTCTCGAGCCGCTCATACATCCGGTCGCCGGCGAGGCCACCACGGGCGTCACGCACGTGCTCGCCCTCGTGATCGCCACCCTCTTCTCCATGCTCTTCGGTGAGTTGGTGCCCAAGAACGCCGCGCTGGCCCGGCCGATGCCGATCGCCCGGGCGACGGTCGGCCCGCTGCGCGTCTTCTCCAAGGTCTTCGCGTGGCTGATCAAGGCGCTCAACAACTCGGCCAACTGGATCGTTCGCCGGCTGGGCGTGGAGCCACAGGAGGAGCTGGCGAGTGCCCGCTCCCCGGAGGAGCTTGGCCTCCTCGCCGTCATCTCGGCCCGCGCCGGGGCGCTCTCGCCGGAGACCGCGGTCCTGTTACGCCGCACGATCCGCTTCGGTGACAAGCGCGCCGCGGAGGCCATGACGCCCCGCGTCGACGTGGAGGCGCTGCGCGCCACCGCGACGGTCACGGATCTGCTCACCGCCGCGCGCGAGACCGGACACAGCCGATTCCCGGTGTACGAGCAGACCCTCGACACCGTCACCGGCGTGGCCACGGTCAAGGACGCGCTCGGCGTACCGCCGGTGCGAAGAGCGACCACGACGGTGGCCGCGGTGGCGCGCGAGCCGATCTACGTGCCGGAGAGCCTCGATCTTGACGGCGTGCTGCACGCCCTGCGTAGCAGCGCGACCGACATGGCGATCGTGGTCGACGAGTACGGCGGCACCGACGGCGTGGTGACCGTCGAGGACCTTGTCGAGGAGCTCGTCGGCGAGATCGCCGACGAGCACGACCTGCCGTCGGCCGAGGACGCGACGACGTACGACCTGGTGTTGCCCGCCGCGAACGGCGGGCCTGGCAACGCCTGGCTGGTCGACGGGGTGCTGCGCGAGGACGAGCTGGCCGAGCGCACCGGTTTCCGACTGCCTGAGGGGCCTTACGAGACGCTGGCCGGCTTCCTGATGGCGCGGCTCGGGCACATCCCCATCGGCGGCGAGAGCGTCACAGAGGACGGGTGGGAGTTCACGGTCGTCGAGGTCGAGCGGCGCCGGATCGAGCAGGTACGGGTCGCCCGTGCGGAGGACACCGATGACTAAGATCCTCATCACGATCCTGCTGCTGCTGGGAAACGCGTTCTTCGTGGGCGCCGAGTTCTCGTTGATCGCGGCCCGGCGTACCGCGATCGAGCCTCTCGCCGCCACCTCACGGGCGGCTCGGCTGGCGCTGCGGGCGATGAACGAGATCCCGTTGATGATCGCGGGTTCCCAGCTCGGCATCACGATCTGCTCGCTGGCGCTGGGCGCCATCGCCGAACCGGCGCTGGCGCATGTGCTCGCCGGCCCGTTGGACGCTACCGGTCTGCACGACCTCGCGCATCCGGTGGCGTTCGTCCTCGCGCTTGGCATCGTGGTGTTCGCCCATACGGTCATCGGCGAGATGGTGCCCAAGAACCTGACCCTTGCCGGGCCGGAGCGGGCCGTGCTGTTGCTCGGGCCTTTGATGTACGCGTTCTGCGTCGCCACCAAGCCGGTGCTGGTCGCGATGAAGTGGGCGTCGCGACTGATCCTGCGGCTGTGGCACATCGAGGCCACCGACGCGGTGAAGACCGTGTTCACGGCCGAAGAACTGGTCGGCCTGGTCGGCCAGGCTCGGACGGAGGGGCTGCTCGATCCGGAAGAGCACGCTCGCATCACCGGTGCGCTCGCGCTGAGCGACCGGACCGCCTCCGACGCGCTGCGGCCGTGGGCGCGCGTCACGACGGTCGCCGAGGACGTTTCACCGGCCGCCCTTGAGGTGCTCGCCACCCGTACCCGCCGGTCCCGCTTCCCGGTCGTCGAGCGGGCCACCCGACGGGTGCTCGGCTTCGTGCACGTCAAGGACGTGCTCGGAATGGTGGGGCCGCAGCGGCGCGCGCCCATACCACCCGACCTGATCCGGCCGCTGGCCGTGGTGCCCTCCAGCCGCACCCTCGCGGATCTCCTGCTGGCGATGCGCCGTGAGCGGCGCCATATCGTGCTTGTCAGCGACGGACGGCGCCCGCTGGGCATCGTGACCCTCGATGACGTTCTCAACGCGGTGGTCGGCGAACCTGTCCCGACATCGAGCCCGGCGATCTGAGGCATCGAACAAGATAACTGGAAGCATCCAACTTCGGTGACCCGACATGTCGAATCCGGTAACCGCAGGCATTGAGCTCGGTACCCGGGGAGGACGTCGGAAACCGTTGCGCGGAATGGATTTCAGCGACTCTCGGTATCGACGTGCATGCGTTCCGAATAAGGTTCATCGCTGGCTTGCCCGCGGCAGGTGACCTTCACTACTCTCGGGTACCGTCCGACCGTACGGAGGTCGTCTTCCCCCCAGCGACCGCGGCCGGACACCGCCGAGTCGCGCAAGTGAGCCGGGGACCCTAATGTTCCCCGGGGTGAATCCGTGGTCCCCCAACCGCGGTAGGGCGTACTTCCCGTCCGAACCCGACAGCTAACCCGGTAGGCGGTCAGGGAAGAAGGAGTCTGACTCCCGTGGCACCCAAACGTGTGCTCACAGCGCTTCACACCGTCGCCTTCACCGCCATTGCGGGCGCCACGGCACTTCTCGTCTCGCTCGCGCCGGCTTACGCCGATCCCACTCCGGCGCCCGGCGACATAGAGGCCCAGATCGAACAGAAATGGAACGCTCTAGAGCCCACCATCGAGCAGTACAACGCCGTTCACGGTCAGCTGGCCGCCAACAAGGCCAAGTCGGACAATCTTCAGGCTCAGCTGCAACCCCTCCAGCTCCAGGTCGACATCGCCATGTCGAAGGTCGGCGACATCGCGGCCGGCGTCTACAAGGGCGGGCCGGGGTCCACGGTCAACGCGGTTCTGGCCAGCGGCTCGCCGACCTCGCTCGCCGACCAACTCACGCTGCTGAACATGATCGCCCGCACCCAGCATGACCAGATCAGCAGCGTCGCCACCGTGCGCGACAAGTTCGCCGGTGACAAGAAGTCCCTCGACAGCCTGATCGCCCAGCAGGCCAAGCAGGATGCCGATCTCTCGGCGAAGAAGAAGCAGATCGAGGACCAGATCAACCAGCTGCAGAAGTTGCGGCAGCAGGCGTACGGGTCGAGCGGCGCCGCCACCGGAGTCTTGAAGCCGGTGAACTGCCCGGTCGAGTACATCGGCGGGCCGGCGGGGATCGCCGCGCAGAAGGCGTGCAGCCTGATCGGCAAGCCGTACATCTGGGCGGCGGCCGGTCCGAATGGATACGACTGTTCGGGGCTGACGATGGTCGCCTGGGCCGCGGCCGGCGTCAGGATGGACCACCTGGCGAGTAGCCAGCGGAGGCAGTCGAAGTCGATCAGCCGGGCTGAGCTACGCACCGGCGATCTCGTCTTCTTCGGCTCCGACACCCACCATGAAGGTATTTACGTGGGCGGCAACTGGATGGTTCATGCCCCCCATTCGGGCGACTACGTCCGAATGGTGCAGCTGACCGGGTACTACGCCAACAACGTGTCCGGGTACGGCCGTCCGGCCTGATCGCGACTACGACGGAGCGCCGGCAGCAATCGCTGCCGGCGCTCCCGTCACTTCGGTGGCATTACTCTTCGGAGTTTTTCGCTCACGCAGCAACGCATTCAGGTTCCTAAATAAGGTATCCCGCCCGCGTTTGTGCTGAGCTTCTCTCACATTGTCTGTCGATCGCGCATCTATTTCGCGGTGTGGCAATATCAACAATACGATCAGTCGATGGCGAAGATCCGCTCTGTATTGGCGACGGGTGATCCAGGGCTGAGAAAGAGCAGCCCAGGTGGCCTGTGGATGGCATCCATCACCGTCCCTGACTACGGCGGAACTCTGGACTTGCCACAACTCTTGGTGACCCATAGCGTGGCTTCTTGCCGGGTGGAAGTCCGTACCCAAAGCGGGTGCGCCACGCGGCGCCGCCTAATCGTTCATGTCCACGAGCCGGGGACCCAAACTGCAATATTGGGGTGAATCCGCTGTTCGCAGCGGTAGGGCGACACTTCCCGTCCGAATCCGTCAGCTAACCCGGTAGGCGGTAAGGGAAGAAGGAGTCCGACACCGGTGGAATTGCACATGATGCGGCCTTCTGGGTCGCGTCTCAAGCCCATGCGTGCTCTCTTCAGCACGGTGGGAGCGGTCTGCGCCGGATTGGTCGTCGCGCTGGGGATGTCGACCAGCGCCCACGCTGCCCCTGCGGCACCCGGTGATATCGAGACGCAGATCGACGAGGCCTGGAACAAGCTTGAGCCGCTCATCGAGCAGCACAACAATGTGAAGGCGCAGCTCGCCGACAACCAGGCCAAGGCGGCACAGCTCGCCGAGCAGATCAGGCCGCTGCAGCTGCAGGTCGACCTCGCCATGGGGCGGGTCAGCTCCATCTCCGCGCAGGCCTACAAGAACGGCCAGGGGTCGGCGTTGAATGCCCTGCTCACGAGCAGCAAGCCGACGACCCTCGCTGACCAGCTCGCGTTGCTGGATGCCATGGCGAAACAAGAGCGTGCGCAGATCGCTGGAGTGGCCAAGGTCAAGAGCGACTACGACGCGCAGAAGAAGCCGCTCGACGTGCTCGTCAAGAAGTTGGCCTCCCAGGAGGCGCAGCTCGCGAGCCAAGAAAAGACGATCAACGACCAGATCGCGCAGTACAACAAGATGCGGCTGGACGCCTACGGCACGACGGTCGCGCCCGGCAGCCTGCGCCCTGCGGCGTGCCCGGCCTCCTACGACGGCAGCATCGGTTCCAAGGCCGCCCAGCTCGCCTGCGGGAAGATCGGTCGTCCGTACGTCTTCGGCGCGGAGGGCCCCAACACCTTCGACTGCTCGGGTATCACCAAGTGGGCCTGGGCGCAGGCCACCGGCGGCAAGGTCGACCTTTACCACTACACCAACACCCAGTTCAGCTCGACCAAGCGGGTCACCCGGGACCAGCTACGGCCCGGAGACCTGATCTTCTACTTCTCCAACATGCACCACATGGGGATGTACGTCGGCGATGGTTGGGTGTTGCACGCCCCGACGACCGGCGACGTCGTCCGGATGGCCCGCATGGACGTGATGCCGATCGCCGGGTTTGGCCGACCGGGCTGATCCTCAAGTCTCTGGTCGGGGTGATTCGGCGGCGTTATGCGCCGCATCAACCCGACTTTTTTGCCCGTCGCCCGTTTGGACTAGCGCTACCGATCTCGTACAGGTGTTCGATAAAGTATCTGTATGGCTTCCTGGTCGCAGTTCGCCGTTGCCGAGCCACGGCTCGCGGCATCGATTCACGCGCTGGTCCATCAGTACGGGCCGGGCCTTGGCTACCTCGCGACCATCCGATCCGACGGTGGCCCGCGGGTCCACCCGGTGTCGCCGTTCATCACCCGCGATGGCCTGTTCTGCTTCGTCATCGACTCACCCAAGCGCCATGACCTCGAACGCGACGGGCGCTATGCGTTGCACTCGTTTCCACCCGAGGTCACCGATGACGAGGCGTACGTGTCGGGGCTGGCGCGGCTGGTCGCCGACTCCGAGCGGGTGCAGCGCTACGCCGCCGAAATGCGGGCCGAGCCGCTGGCCGACTGGCGGCTGTTCGAGTTCACGATCGACGTGGCCATGATCGTGCGCCATAGTCAGCCGCCAGGTGCGACCGGTCAGCCCGGTCCACCGCTTCACCAGGTCTGGCGTGACCCACGGCCAGCCCTCGGATGCGAGGTGCACTAACGCAGCGGAGTCGGTTAGAGTAGGGGCCGCTCTGCTTGCGGGTGTAGTTCAATGGCAGAACATCAGCTTCCCAAGCTGACAGTGCGAGTTCGATTCTCGTCACCCGCTCTCTTACCCAAAGGCCCAGGTCAGGGACGTGATCCCGACCCGGGCCTTTGATCTTTCTGGGGGACCATTCGATCTCCACGGGCCATTCACGGGCCACTAGCTCACCTGGGTCACGGCGCCGGCCACCCCGTCGTCGGGATCCTCGTCGCCCGGGTCGTCATCGTCGGGCGGCTTCGTCATCGCCTCGCCGAGCGCCTTCGCGATCGCCCGGTCCGCTGCGCTCGTAGCGTGCTGGTAGATCAACGCTGCGGCTGGGCTGTCGTGACCCATCCGGGCCATCAAGTCCCGCAGGCTCGTGCCGGTCGCCGCGGCGAGGGTGTTCCCGGTGTGGCGAAGGTCGTGGAAATGCAGACCCGGTCGCCCGATTGCGGCGACCGCCGCCGGCCAGTCCACCAGCTTGTTGAAGTTGCCGCGCCATAGCAGACGGCCGGTCGGCCCGGTGAACACGAACGCCTCCGGGTCGTCGACCACGTATCGGATCAGGTGTTCGCGGAGCGCCGAGACGACGGGCGGTGGAAGGCTGACCACTCGGCGACTGGCCCGCGACTTCGGCGGCCCGATGGTGAGGCCAACGCCGCGTTGCCCGGTAACCGCCTGGCGCACCCGAACCGTGCCGCGCCGGGTGTCGATGTCCTGGCGTTGCAGCGCGGTCACCTCGCCCCAGCGCAGGCAGCCGAACGTGGTGACCAGGATCAGTGTCCGGTACCGCTCGGGCACCGCGTCCGCGAGCGCGCCGACCTGGACGACGGTGAGCACCGGGCGTTCGGGTGCCTTCTCCTGGTCAGCGCCCTTGATCCGGCAGGGGTTCCTTCGGATGATCTCGTCTTCATTTACGGCCGTCATCAGGATCGCGCGCAGCAACCGGTACGCCTTCGCGGCCATGCTTACAGAGACACCGTTGTCGAGCAGCTTCGCCCGCCACTCCCGCACCATCGCCGTGTCCAGCTTGCCGAGCGGAATTCCGCCCAGGTACGGAGTGATGTGCTTGCCGAGAAGCCAGGTGTACAGCTGCACGGTGCGGGGCCGCAGGCCGGCCCGCTCGCCGATCCACCGTTCGGCGTAGTCCCGCAGCCGGACCTCGGTGCGCGTCGGGTCGCTCCACTCGCCCCGCATCATCTGCGCCTCGATCAGGGACAGGTACCGGTCGGCGTCGTTCTTGCGGGCGAACGTCTCCGGAGCGCTCCGGGGCAGACCGTCCGGGCCGGGGTAGCGCACTTGGTATCAGCCCGACTCCCGCTTGCGGACGCTGCCGAACCGCCGCCGCTTGCCCGCCATCAGGCTACCGTCCGAAAGTCGGCCCACACGTCGGCCGCGGTCACCGGCTCCACCCGGCCGGAAGCGACGAAGGCGGCCACGTCGCACTCAGCGAGCCGGACGCTGCGCCCGAGCTTGTGGAACGGGATCTTGCGTTCAGCGACGAGCCGGCGCACGTAGCGAACGCTC